>DATLAF010000171.1:0-5798 GCA_035527635.1 Thermoplasmatota archaeon
ACTACCGAGATTGCACGAGCTTCAAATATGCGGGAGTTCGAAGACGCACTAAAACGAATACCATTGGAGTCGGTCCTGTATCATTCAGAGCGAAACCATTTCTCAAATTGGCTGATGGCTCGCTGTGAATTTGATCTTGCAAAGGAATTACGACCGAAAAAAGTGTCTGATTTTGATGATCTCAATGCAGTACGGGAATACCAACTTTCAGTCTTCAATGAGGCACGAAAAAGTAAACAACGAGGCATTATTACTGATTTTGATGATCAGAAATTTGAGTTTGACTCCTCATTTACACGATTACGAGGTGATTCGCTGGGTGGTAAAGGTCGAGGGCTTGCGTTTATACGATCGCTTCTAACATATTATAAACTAGAAGATAAATATAAGAACATTTTAGTTAAAGTACCAAACACAGTGGTCATCGGCACCCTTGAATTTGATCGTTTTGTCTCAGATCATAATCTCTATCGTTTTTTTAAAAACGAAAAACTCACAGATTTCGAGATCGCCCATGCGTTCCTAGAATGTGATATTTGTGGGGAGTTAAAACAAAAATTAAAAGTGATTTTACAACATTTCCGAACACCTCTTGCGGTGCGATCATCAAGCCTTCTTGAGGATTATCAAAACCATCCGTTTGCAGGGATGTACTCAACATATTTGTTGCCGAACAATCATGAAGATGATGACGACCGGTTAAATGAACTGTGCCGGGGGATTAAACTTGTGTATGCATCTGTGTTTTTCAGAGAACCAAAAGCATACGCGGAATCACTCTCACTGAAAATCGAAGAAGAAAAAATGGCTGTCATCATTCAAGAGCTTGTAGGGAATGAATTTGGTGGTAGGTTTTATCCTACTTTTTCTGGTGTCGCGAAATCCTATAATTTCTATCCAATCGCTCATCAGACTCCAGAGGAGGGAATTGTAAACATCGCGGTCGGTCTTGGGAAAGCGGTGGTTGGTGGAGAAAAGGTCTTCCGATTTTGTCCGCGGTATCCTGAGATCAATCCTGATTTTTCAACACCCGAGTTGGTCCTTGAGCATACGCAGCGAGAACTATATGTCTTAAACACTCACAACAAGGATTTCCATCTTTCTGAACCACATAACAGTCCTGTAATTAAACTACAAACATCCGATATCAGGAACGATGGTTCTCTTGACTTCGTAGCGAGTAGTTATGATCGAAACGATGGGGTTGTTCGAGATGGTCTTCCGGAAACAGGACTACCATTAATCACGTTTGCAGGAGTAATCAAATATGATGCATTCCCTCTCGCACCCCTGCTCAAAGACCTTTTGCTCCTTGGTCAGAAAGGTATGGGGAGTCCCGTAGAGTTTGAATTCGCGGTGAATATCGATCCAGAGAAACGCACACCCCCGACATTTGCTATCCTACAGATTCGACCGTTTGTTATCTCAACGGAACAGCTTGATATAGGATGGGATAACAAAATCACAAAGAAGCAAATCTTCATCCGCTCAGATCGAGCATTAGGCAATGGATTGATTCATACGATTCAAGATATTGTGTATGTTCCTTCAGATCGTTTTGATTCCTCAAAAACCGTCGAAATTGCTGAAGAAATTGGCATCATTAACAAAACGCTAATGGCAGCAGCATCCCCGTACCTTCTCATGGGGCCTGGGAGGTGGGGGACCCAGGATCGATGGCTTGGGATTCCAGTTCGCTGGGGACAAATTTCCGGAGCACGAGTCATCATAGAAACCGCCCTTGAAAATTTCAATATTAAACCATCACAAGGGACACATTTCTTCCAGAACATGATCAGCCACGGAATCGGGTATATTGATATTCCATTACACTCAGAATCTTGTTTTATTGATTGTGAATGGCTGGAGAACCAGCGTCCAACAAAAAAAATGAAGTTTGTAGACCACGTGCATCTTTCTGCACCGCTGCATGTCAAACTAAATGGTCGATTAGGTCATGCGATAATTTTGAAACCGGGGAACATCTAAGTAAGTTTTATCGAGATCGGTGAAGGTTCCAAGAAATTCTGTGATGACGTGTGGAAAATTGGTGATTTTCATAGAAAGGAATATCGTGATAATAGCATTCGTGAAACGGTGTATATCTTGAGATATATGGAGAAAATAAACTGGTATGCCCTCAAAGAAGATTCTAAGAATAATTTCACCTTGGTTCTTTCTGTCTCTGAGTCAGCGAGATTCATCAAAATCTTTTTCGAAGGATTTTTCAGTAATTATCCGCGAAAAGTCGATATCCAGGAAGAGTTTATGAAAATCCGTATAATTTTTTTGTAAAAATCTGTTCAGGAGGATAAAGAACATCATAAACTATTAAAGAGGTACGTAAAATACCGGTTACCTGGATTTATTCTTTGGTGTGTTTGTATGTATGAAATCATCGAAAAAAAGGTTTTATCAGATACCGTGAAACTCATGAAGATCAAAGCACCGCTGGTTGCAAAGAAAGCACAGCCCGGTCAGTTTATTATCTTACGAATCGACGAAAAAGGAGAACGCATCCCTTTAACGATTGCTGATTCAGATCGAAAAGAGGGAACAATCACTATTATTTTTCTTGAGGTTGGAAAAACCACAAAGCAACTTGGTACACTTAACGTTGGTGATTCCTTAGAGAATTTTGCAGGACCGCTTGGGATACCATCGGAGGTAAAGAAATATGGAACGGTTGTTTGTGTCGGTGGTGGGGTCGGTATTGCTCCATTATATCCCATTGTGAAAGCATTAAAAGAAGCAGGGAATCACGTGATTTCAATTCTTGGAGCAAAAACCGCTGATCTCCTGTTATTGGAACAAGAAATTCATGCGTTCAGCGATGAGTTCTATATCGCAACTGATGATGGATCCAAAGGGCACAAAGGTTTTGTCAGCGACGTCCTACAACAAGTAATTGACAAACATAAGGTTGCCATGGTAATGGCCATAGGACCGATTATTATGATGAAGGTTGTTTCCAATCTCACAAAAAAATACAATATTAAGACACTGGTGAGTTTGAATCCTATTATGGTTGATGGTACCGGGATGTGTGGTGGATGCCGGGTCTCAGTTGATGGAAAGACGAAGTTTGCGTGTGTCGATGGTCCTGAGTTTGATGGCCATAAAGTGGATTATGACAATTTAATGCTGCGGAACCGTCGATTTGTTCATGCGGAAGGAGAAGCATGTAAGCTAGCAGGTGACTCATGAGCGTACGAAAAACAAAACACGAAATGCCTGAACAAGCACCGAAGGAGCGGATAAAAAATTTCAAAGAAGTACCATACGGGTACAGCAAAGAAATAGCAATCGAAGAAGCAAAACGTTGTCTCCAATGTAAAAATAAACCCTGTATGAAAGGATGTCCTGTTGAAATTGATATCCCTGGTTTTATCAATTGTATCGCACAAGGTGATTTTGAGAAAGCAGCAGAGGTTATCAAAGCGAAAAATAACCTCCCTGCGATTTCCGGCCGCGTCTGTCCTTATGAAAGCCAATGTGAGGGTGAATGTACCCTTAAGAAAATCGGGGAGCCGGTCGGTATTGGACGGTTGGAGCGATTCATCGCGGATTACGAACCAAAGAAAGGAAAAAAACCTCCAAAGAAACCACACTCAACTGACAAAAAAATAGCGGTGGTTGGTTCTGGCCCAGCAGGGCTGACTTGTGCTGGTGATCTCGCACGGATGGGACATTCAGTTGTTGTCTTTGAAGCGTTACATGACCCCGGCGGTGTGTTGATGTACGGGATCCCTGAGTTTCGTCTACCAAAAGCGATCGTGAAATCTGAAGTGGAGTATGTGAAAAGTCTCGGTGTTGATATTAACTATGATATTGTGGTGGGAAAAACCATCACGGTGCAGGAATTAATGGACGAGTTTGACGCTGTTTTTATTGGGACTGGCGCTGGCCTTCCGAAATGGTTAAATATCCCAGGTGAGAACCTCGATGGTGTCTATTCAGCAAATGAATTCCTCACCCGGGTGAATATGATGAAGGCATACCGGTTCCCTGAATATGATACACCAGTGAAAATAGGGAAGATAGTTGTGACGTTCGGTGCAGGTAATGTCGCAATGGACTGCGCGCGGACTTCGTTACGATTAGGAGCTGAGAAATCATATATCCTGTACCGCCGGACAGAAGCTGAGATGCCAGCGCGAGCTGAAGAAATCGAACATGCGAAACAGGAAGGGGTTATTTTCAAGCTGTTGACCGCTCCGATTCGATTTATTGGGGATGAAAAAGGAATCCTAAAAGAAGTTGAGTTCAGGAAGATGCAGCTTGGTGAACCTGATGAGTCCGGAAGAAGACGTCCCGTTCCGATTCCTGGTTCTGAAGAAAAAATGTCGATTGACACTGCTCTTGTCGCGATCGGTCAAAGCCCGAACCCGTTGATTCCCCAGACTATGAAAGACCTTAAGATTGGGAAACACGGGAACATCATCGCCGATGACGATGGGCGTACATCGGTGCCTGGTATCTTTGCTGGCGGTGATATCGCGACGGGTGCTGCCACTGTTATTCTTGCAATGGGTGCTGGGAAACGAGCAGCACGAGCAATTGATACCTATCTGAAGGACAAATAGTCGTCCTCTATCGTTTAGGTTGAAAGAGAGAATCTGCCATATTTGAATTCACAGTTTGATTGAATCACCGAACCTATTAGGTACCCGCCGATGAGATAGACAATCAGTAGAACGATAGGTATGATGCCTGTTTTTCCGAAAATCGTCGAGTACCCAAGGATCGCAGCAAACGTCACATCGAGTAGAATCGTTTTTCGATGTTCGAGTGGTTTCTGTTTTTTTAAAAACCGATACATGATATAGAATTGGGAGGGAACCCCGTACAACAGAAGGAAAACAAGATAGTAAACGTTCATGGTGTACCAATACGCAAAAAAGCTAATGAGGAGAAAACCTCCTTTTAACGCACATCCATAAAGGAAATAGGGATGGGTTCCACAGATTCTTTCATTATTTTTTACATGAGTAATAACTGCAACGCTTTTTACGCCAACACTGCGGTCTGCATCAACATCTTTAAGACCATTTTCCCATTGAGCAAACGCAGTGGCTGCAAAGATCACCACTCCAATAAAAATCCAAGTGTACATAGTTGGTAATCCCCCGACAGCAAATACCCCGAAGAGGACAAAAAAGGAATAAGAAATTGAGAATGAAAAATCATAGGAAATAAGAAATTTTTTTCCTTTCCAACCATACCAAAGCAGAGAACCATATGCGGGAACGAAGCATAAAAGGCACATAAGGAACGAGAGTGAATCAAGATAAAGAAGGAGAATAGCAATCATTACAACACAGGTTAGGGTTCCTGTGTAGACAAAGAGCATTGCTTCTTTTTTAGACAATATACCCATGGAGACTGGGTTTCTTGAGGGAACATAGGTATGCGCGTCTAGCTCAATGTCCCCTAGCGCGATGTAGATGTTCAACGCCATATGAGCAATAATGGAAATAATGGTAAAATAGATAATATAGTACCATTCGACTGATATGGTAGATGTTAGTGCACCGACTATCGCGATAGACGCACTGGTGGTAATTCCCTGTGTTCTACCGAGATCAGCAAACGAACGTAGCTTTTCCAGCATAGATGATAAAAATTGTCAATAGTATAAAAAGCTATAGGTTTAGGCGGCCTTGGTTCATAATTAATATCTGACAATCGCATATCCTCTTGCACGAGGGAATGGGATATGCGAAAAACAAATTGGAAAATCTACGAAAAAGCAGAAGAGGAAGAGTTCCGACTCTTCCTGGAAATCAGCAAAAAGA
>DATLAF010000172.1:0-9561 GCA_035527635.1 Thermoplasmatota archaeon
TTCATCAAATTGTGAAACACAAATCAATGTTTTCACAAGATTCTTAGGCATCCCTAACTTGACGAATAATTCGATGACTTTATCATCTTCCTTATCCAACGCCAATACATCTTTTTGTTTCATTATACGTCTCCAGTACCGTGATTAAATATCATCTGCGCGTTTATAAAATCAACACCCGCCTTTCCTTTTTTGTATTGCGGAGTAAGGACAAAGATGTTGAAAGCATTACTTCTACCTCACATTCCTTTGTTCTTTTTTTCAATTTTTTCTCTTTCTTATTTTTTCTTTTTTGTCAAGGTGATCTCAATTGAAGAGACATTTGATGTTCTGCCTTCTTCATTCGTAATACTCTCTGTACTAATCTTTATATCTTTTATTTTTGCATCAGTAATGAATCGGTTTCTTACGATTTCTGCGGTATCGACTGCAGTACTTATCGATCTGCCTCTCGCTTTGATAATAACCTCTTCAGATCCACTTCCTTGAAATTGTGTTACGACGGCAAGTACGTAGCTCATCGGAGGTTTATGCCCTACATAGATAACGTTTTCATCGTTTCTTTCTTTTTTCGTTGTCTTCGCTTCTTTTGTTTCTTCAGTCATACTTTTTTCCTCGCTTGGGTTATACAAGTTCATAACAATAACGTCTACTGCTTTAATAACCTATGAGGTGAACAATAATCCGTTTACGTTTACCGATGATACTCCATAAGAGACACATCACACGTAAAGGCGCATCTCTGTACACAGGGGGGATGATTCAGACTCGTATTCGTTAAAATATTTGTTTATTTTAATTCTGTTGAGTGAGTTTTTTCGATTTGGATGCCTCAATCAAGCCTATACCATAATTGTCTAATGCTCCGTGAAGGGATTTGAACTATTTTTTAGTAAATTATAATTATTTGTGGGAATTATAGTGGTTTGGTTTATGAAGTATTATGTTTATGTTATCAGACTTGATGATGCAGTTTTGAAGTCCCGTAAGTTTAGGCGTCGTAATCCAGACTTGACTCCTGGCCTTCCTTGTTTTTATGTTGGTCAGAGTTGTCATCCTCCTGAGAGTCGTTTCTGGCAGCATAAAAAAGGGTATAAGGGTAATCGTTTTGTTAAGGAATTTGGTTTGGGTCTTTGCCCTCGATTATATGAGAGTTTCAATCCCATGGGTACTCGTAAAGAAGCAGAGAGTATTGAAGCAGGGCTTACGGAGAGTTTGAGGAGCAAGGGTCATGGTGTTTGGTCTAATTGAAAGTGATTTTTAAAATAAAATAATGAAATATTTTATGTGATAATCGTTAATAAAAAAGACATCAATACATGGTTTAATCATCAAAGGACATTTGACGGAACGTATGGATAACTTTTGGGAAGGGATTTGAACCCCTAGAAATCAAAATTAGTTTGACTTTCTGCTGTTGTAACGACTGTGAAAAAGATTAGCGCGGGGAGGGAGATTTGAACTCCCGAGGTCAGAGACCATAGGATTAGCAATCCTACGCCTTACCGGGCTGGGCCATCCCCGCTTTTGGAGTGGGAGATAATAAACCAGACTGATAAAAAGGTTATGTCAAAACAAATCTTAAAATACCGTCTCATTCTATACAGTAGCTAATGGAGGACTGGACCGAGAAATACCGACCGAAAACATTACGAGACATCGTAGGCAACGAACGTGCTATTTCTTCCTTACGCGCCTGGGCAGAACGATGGAACCAAGGAAAGATCCCAGAGAAACGAGCCGTGATCCTCTCAGGAAAACCAGGAACCGGGAAAACAAGCAGTGCCCTTGCACTCGCACAGGATCTTGGCTGGACAATTCTCGAACTCAACGCATCAGATACACGCAATGAATCATCCATTAAAAGAGTCGCTACAGCAGGTGCAGTGAACGAAACCTTTGATAATTCAGGAGGATTCACACCATCGAAGCAGGGAGGACGAAAACTTATCATTCTGGATGAAGCAGATAACCTCTATGAAAAGCTTGACAGATCAGAAGGAGAAAGCGACCTCGGAGACAGAGGCGGAAAGAAAGCAATCATCGATACCATCAAAATAACAAAACAACCAATCATACTTATCGTTAATGATTACTATGCTTTGACAAAAGGAGGGGGCGAATCGCTCAAACAACTCTGCACCGTTATTCAATTCTACGAAGTGAACCCACATAATATTGTCGAATTGTTAAAACGAATCTGCAGAGAGGAAAATGTGATTGCCGATATACGATTACTCAACACTATCGCTGACCGGTCAAAAGGAGATGTCCGATCAGCGGTGAACGATCTTCAATCACTTTGTTTTAATCGAAAACAGGTTAGCATCGAAGATATCGATGCCCTCGGATATCGAGATCGAGAAACCCTTATTTTCGATGTATTGCGAGAAGTGTTTAAGACAAAAAGCTTTCAGAACAGTAGAGAATGCATGAGAAACGTCGATGTCCAACCTGAAATGCTCTTACTATGGATTAGTGAAAATTTACCCAGAGAATATCTCGATATTGAGGACCTCGTACGAGGATATGACGCGGTCTCAAAGGCAGATGTGTTTTTCGGCAGAGTCAAAAAAGGAAGAGCCTATGAGCTCTGGTCGTACGCATGTGATTTAATGAGCGGCGGGGTTTCTGTGGCAAAAACCCACCCCTATGGTAACACCCGGTACGCGTTCCCACAATGGATGAAGGAGATGAAAAGAAATCAATCCGCACGAATGCTACGAGAAGGCCTGGTAAAAAAAATCTCAAAATTGAATCACACCTCAAGTCAGAAGACAAAAGAAACGATACTTCCACATTTCCAGTCCTTATTCAGAAATGACCCCCGATTCGCCTGTAAAATAATCAAAATGTTAAATCTTTCAGAAAGCGAAGTAAAATACCTTCTAGGAGAAAAATATCTCCATAAAATGAAAGACATCGTTCAATGCGCTGAAAAAACTGACGAGAAACAAGGAGAAATTCAGGCCGAATCTATTGTGAATACGAAAAACGAAGAAGAAAAAAAGGAAAGTAGTGACCTCAAACAGCCCAGCATCTTTGATTTCTAAACTATTTTTTCAAATCATCAAGCTTTTTCATAACATCAACAGCTTGCTGTTTATATTCATCTTTTATCTTGTTATACGTCTCATCGGAGATAGATTGCGCACGGTACTGTTTTTCTAAATCTTTAAGCAACGATAACAGCAATGTCTTTCTCGTCACAAGGGTCTCTTCTGATTCCGCGACCGCTTTTTTTGTTTTCGACCGTTGTCTCTTTAACAAAAACAACAACAACGCAAGCACAACAATGACTACGACAAAAACGATGACAAGAACAGTGATGTTTAAGGGAGCTTCACTTGGTTTGTACAAACGAATCTGCATGGCGTTGTTCACATCTGAACCATACAGCAGGTGTTCCCCATGGAAAAGATCACGGTCCTCATAGGTCACGGAAAATAAGGTAGTATCATATAAGAGAGTCTTTACAAAATTCTGCTCAGTGGTAGGAAGAAAATACGTTAACTGAATACTAAGGGATGCGTCTGGTGCAATTGTGAGATTTGAGGCACTGAGGTTACAGCTGCGGATATTTCCCGTGATAAGCGGAATAAGTATTGTACCGGATTGTAACTCGGTGATGGTGACACTATCTTGGATGTTCTGTTGGATCCAGAAACGAAGAGAGGTAACATTCTCAAATCCCTTATTCTTATTGGTCACTTTAATGGTCTCATCAACCTGTAACCCTTTATTGGCAAGAGATATCTTTACGATTTCTTGATCGACGATCACACCAGAATCATTCGCACTGACGCTCGGATAGAACGTCACAAGCATCAGCAGACCAATAATGATAATTACACCTGTTTTCTTCATGTGAAATCTCCGCTACCATAGGTTTATTCCTTATTTACTTTTCGATACACGGTCTCAGCCCTCATTTGTTCTAAGCAATGATTTCTCCTAGTAATTCGTCCTATAAAAATTAAAAAGACAAGGGAGTTACCCACAGAAGAGGAGAAATGATGAGCATGACCATCGGTATTATCTACTACTCAAGAACAGGAAACACACGCCAAGCAGCAAAACTATTAGAAGAAAAACTCAAAGAACACAACATTACTGTAAAAGCAGTTGAAATCGAAGCCGTAAAAAAACCAGGGTTTTTCAAAGCAGGATATACGGCGTTCCGACAAAAAGAGCTTCCGATAAAAAACCCCACATTTGATCTGAAAGAATTTGATGAAATATTAGTCGGTTGTCCAATCTGGGCTCATAGACCAGCTCCATTTGTCAAAACGTTTTTTAACAAAGCGATAAACGGAAAAGCTAAGAAAGTCGGGTTGTTCGTCACCGGTGGTAGCCCATCTGGTTCACAGACCAAAGCTATCGACATGATGAAGCAATATGCACAGACCCAGGGATTTATTCCTGTTGATTCTTTTTGTGCCTTGCAGATGACACCAGGTAAAATAAAAGACGGGGCACACACTATCGATCAATTCCTAAGCAGCTTTCTTACGAAATAACCGTTTTAAAAAAAAAATGATTACATCGATCGCAACCGACGAACCCGCTCATCAATAGGAGGATGCGTCGACCAGATGGATTCACGAAGCGCTCTTTTAAAAGGGTTTGCGATATAGAGCGGGGCAACGGTCTTTGAGCCCTTTGGGTCGTGCGGAATATCCGCTTTAATTTTTTCCAATGCCTTTGCCAAGCCTTCTGGATTTCGCGTCAGGTACGCTCCGTTAGCATCAGCAAGGTATTCCCGTTTCCTTGAAATCGCAAGATACGTCAGCCGAGAGAAAATCGGTGCAAGAATGATAAAGATCACAGCGATGATAATAATGATGATATTTCCTTGATTCTTTTTCCCTCCACCGCCCCCAACGGCACCAAAGAACAGCATCCGTACGGCAATCTCAGCAAGTAATGCAATCGCCCCAACGACTCCAACAGTGACGGTCATGACCAGGATATCACGATTTTGAATATGGCTCATTTCATGACCGATTACTCCTTCGAGCTCTTCGGTGTTCAATTGCTGTATGGCCCCCGTGGTCGCACAGATGATGGAATCCTCAGGTTTATGACCTGTTGCAAACGCGTTGATATCCTTTGACTCCTGTACATAGACCTTAGGAGTCGGTAACCCTGCTGCAAGAGACATCTCCTCGACTTTGTAGATAAGGAGTTTCTCGTCGCGATTCTGTGGGTTCGCGGGTCGTGCTCGCGCTGCAGAAATCACGCTTTGCACGGAAAATGAATAGGTAATAAAAATGTAGAACAATGCAATCGGCAGCCCAAGCATCATGGTAAGAATCGGTGGAGCACCAAAAAGAAGACCAATAGCAAAAATAATAGAAAAAAGAAGAATGACCATCAGCATACAGATAACAACGGTATCACGTTTGTTTTTCCGTATATGGTCCTCTACGAGTCGTGGTTGCTGCGCCATAGTGTGCCATAGTGTCAAACGATGATTACTCTTAGAAGGATACCTTAGGTACTTCTCGTGATGCTTCCGGGATTTGCAGCATTTGTCGTTCCTTTTTCCCCATCATGCCAGCAAAAATATTCCCAGGGAATGTCTCAATGATGTTATTGAACTGTAGTACCGAGTCGTTGAAATGTTGCCGTGAGTACGCGATTTTATCCTCTGTGTGTGTTAATTCATCCTGAAGCTGTAAGAAATTCTGATTCGCCTTCAGATCAGGGTAACTTTCAGAGACCGCAAATAAGGTTTTTAATGCACCAGTTAGCATGTTATCGGCATTAATACTCTCTTGCGGTGTCTTTGCAGTCATAATCGCAGATCTCGCCTTGGTCACAGCCTCAAGAGTCCCCCGTTCATGATTCATGTATCCTTTCACGGTTTCCATGAGATTTGGGATAAGATCTGCCCGTCGTTTGAGCTGCACATCAATCTGAGCCCATGCGTTATCAATTCGGTTTTCGTACCTGATGACTCGGTTGTAGTAGCTGAAGAACCACAGCAAAACCACAACAACTATCAGGAGTACGACTAGTCCTATAATCAAAGTTAGGTCCATAATTTGCCTCCTCTGGACTAGGTGTAATAAGATGTTTTATTTAAACGTATCGTAACGAAAAACAATTTCTCCGTCCATCCTTATTTTTTCTTTCCTTTAAAGACCTCAAAGGCTTCTTTCGGTGTCGCATCTTTATGGACAATTGCATGTACCGCTTTTACCATATTAACCGGATTTGAACTCTGAAAGATGTTCCGCCCCATATCAACCCCAATCGCCCCTGCATGAATCGCGTCATAGGCCATCGTTAATGCTTCATCCTCCGGTTGTTTCTTCCCACCCGCAATCACGACAGGCACGGGGCAGGATTCAATGACTTTTTCAAACTCATGTACATAGTAGGTCTTGACGATGTGGGCTCCAAGTTCAGCAGCCATCCGAGAAGCCAGACTCATATATCGGGCATCCCGTTTCATTTCTTTCCCAACCGCGGTCACCGCAAGAACCGGGATTCCGTATCGTTCTGCTTCGTCGATATACTGGGTCATCCCAAGGATCGTATCACGCTCAAATTCCGCACCAACAAGGATCGAGTACGCGACACCTGATGCATTCAGTCGAATCGCATCCTCTATAGATACAACTGTTCCTTCATGCAATAGTTCTTTTCCAATGATGCTCGTCCCACCGGAGACCCGTAGGACAATTGGGAGGTCAACCGTTGGAGCAATGTAGTTCCGCAATGCACCACGTGTCAACATCAACGTATCCACATACGGCAACAAAGGGTTCACCATAGAATTTAGTTGTTCAAGCCCTGATGTCGGGCCCATGAAGTACCCATGATCAACTGCAAGCATAACTGTGTGTCCATCTTTTGGTTTAATGATTTTAGAAAGCCGATTTTTCATACCCCAATCCATACTATTCTGCCTCCATTTCCCCAGTAAACAGCGCAGGATTATATAAACTATTTCTGTCTTTATAAAAGAATAAACGATTTTATCAAAACCTTAGTTACTTTCAGATTATTTCTACATTATAATTATTTTGGGAAAAATATATGTCTAACTCTCGTATTAATTATTTTAATGGTAGAGAGGAAGGACGTCCCAAGAGGAATCCTAGTGTTCATTGTATTTATCTTTGTTCTTGATATCCTTTTCTTTATCTATCTCGGTTATTCTATCATATATACAGAGGGTGATTTTTCTGAGTTTCTTTCATTTTCTACATTTTCAATCATGATGTGGTTGGATTTTATCTTTGCGATACTATCTCTGCTGATCATTCCTTATGGATTCATGAAAAGAAAAAATTGGGCACGATTCTTCGCAATTCTATTTCTTTTAATATCAATATCCAGAGTGCTTCAGTACATTTTGATGACCGGTGAAAAAACCATTGGTTTTCTTCTGTTTGTTCTCTTTGTCGTATCGATCATGTATCTTCTCATGACACCTGTGAAAAAATATTTTGGAATAATTTCCATGGCCATCGTTTCCTCTGAAACAAGAGCAGAATACACCTATGGACTCTATACCTTGTATTCGGAGGTGGTCCGATTAAAAAATGGGAAAAACCAGGTCATTTATTTTTTCAGTAAAAAGAAACCAAAAAGCGGTACTCCCGCCGCCTTTCCAGATGGTTTCGAGGTGGAAGTAAGCACGAGATCAGGGCTGCCCTATTTAAAAAAAAGACATGTACATTACGTTAGTGAGTAATTACATCATTGTGTATTCTCAAAACAAAAGATTACTACGCTCGCTTTTCCGTTGGCAAACCTTTTTTATGTGTTGAGGTGTTACCAGTCCGTACTAAACGGGAGGCAACCTATGCCAAATATTGAGAATTTAGAACCAAAACTTGTATGGAAACATTTTGATGAGATTAGAAAAATCCCACGATGCTCAAAACACGAGGAAAAAATCAGAGACTACATTGTGAATTTTGCCAAGAAACAAGGACTAAAAATAAAAGTTGACGCTGTTGGGAACATCGTTATCGTAAAACCAGCGACACCAGGATTGCAAAATAAACCCACCATAATCCTACAAGGCCACATGGACATGGTATGCGAAAAGAACAGCGATGTTACCTTCGATTTTTCCAAAGACCCCATCCAACTTAAAATCAACGGAGACCTCCTTACTGCGAATGGGACAACCCTTGGCGCGGATAACGGGATCGGGCTTGCGATAAGCCTTGCCATCCTCGAAGACAACACGATTCGACATGGAGCAATCGAATCCTTATACACGGTTGACGAAGAGACAGGGCTGACTGGTGCCTTTGCCATGAAATCAGACATGCTTACCGGGAAGATTATGCTGAACCTTGATAGCGAGGATTTCGGTGTTCTTACCGTCGGTTGTGCTGGTGGTGGAGATTCCATCATTGAATTACCCCTGAAGGTGCAGCCGGTCACCAGTGGATTTGACCACCTTCTTATCAAAGTCTCTGGTCTTCGCGGTGGACACTCTGGTGTCGATATCCATGAACAACGAGGAAACGCGATAAAACTTCTCGCACGCTTGCTTTGGAAGACATCTCAGAGCATTCATTTCTCCATCGTTGACATCAAAGGAGGAGACAAACATAACGCGATCCCTCGTGAGGCGTACGCAAAACTCAGCGTAGATAAGAAAGATAAAACTGCGTTCTTAACAGCAATAAAGGTAGAAGAAAAAGACATCCATGAAGAAATCAAACCAATTGACCCAAATTTCAAAGTCGATGTGACATCTTCTGATTCAGCCAAGACTGCACTTGACCTTACCTCACAAGCGAAACTCCTCAATCTCCTCCACGGGCTCCCCCATGGTGTTCATCTCATGAACTACGACATTAAAACACTCGTGGATACATCAACGAACCTCGCAACAGTCTCCCTCAAGGAGAACAAAGCGACGATAGGGATGAGTTCCCGAAGCCCGATGAAATCAGAGCTGCAGGATATGCGAAACCGCATCAAGGCAATCGCATTACTCTCTGGTGCGAACGTCACCGAAGGGTCATCATACCCTGGTTGGAAACCAGACCTTCAATCAAAGATTCTTGCACTCTCCAAGAAAATCTTCAAAGAGATGTTTAAGGCAGAACCGAAAATAGAAGCGATTCACGCTGGACTCGAATGCGGCATCATCGGGGAAAAATTCCCAGGGATGGACATGATCTCCATCGGACCAACCCTGAAAAACCCGCATTCACCTGAGGAGCAGCTTCACATCAGCACTGTCGATAAATTCTACAAATATCTCCTTAAAATCCTTGAGTCTGTCTAAGTGAACATCGTGCCAGACAGTTGTAGGTTTTCCATAATCATCCCCGTGCTCCATGAATCAGAAATCATTAGTGCACTGCTGGAAAGCTTACAACACCTCAAGACCGACGAGCCTTTTGAAATCATTGTTGTTGATGGAAGCCCAACCATAGACACCCTCCAGGTTATTACAGATAAAACTATAATTACATGCTCGTGCCAACAGGGTCGAGGACGCCAAATGAACGTAGGGGCGTCTCGTGCAACAGGCGGCATCCTTGTTTTTCTGCACGCGGATACCATTCTACCAAC
>DATLAF010000173.1:0-2805 GCA_035527635.1 Thermoplasmatota archaeon
TAGAAGAGTGTCGTCAAACGACCTCACCATCAGCAATATCATTAAATGAGAGGTGATTGATAAAGATACTGAAAACAACACGAGAATCCTGAGAAAGGTTTCTTCCCCAGGATCTCAAGAATTATCATAGAAGAAGAGAAATGATGAGTCTAATGCCATAGCGCTGGGTAAACCTATGGAGCCCTTTGGAGTTATGAAACCTCTCTCAAATCCTCCTATTCGGAAGAAAGAACCAGATAAAGAACCTAAAAATAATTCAAATACAGAGCCTCAAATTAACAAAGATACAGAAATACAGCCTGAAGAGAAACAGAAAAAAGACGTTGCCGGAGAATCCTCGGAACAATCACCTATTTCATCGAAGAAAAAGGATCCTTCATCAGAACAATGAAAGGAAAAAAAAGGATTTTTCAAGAGGAAAAAAACGTAAAAAAAATTACTCAATAAGACGCGGTGAAGTATCTAAAAAGTCTCCAAACGGGGACCGTTATTTGAACCGTAAGAGTCCGACGACCGGCCCGATCTTCTGTAAGCGTTCATCCGAACTAAACTCAACGATCGCACCAGTGCGCTTGGCAAGTTTCACGATCTCCTCGATGATATCCACCTCAGAGGTGTTCTTCCCGCAGGAGGGACACCGCGACACGACCCCGATATCAAGGAGATGACAACGTTCACAGACCCATCCTCTCTGTTTTGCCTCCTTTTCCATGAGCAACGCCTCCACCGGACCGTTCCTCACAGCAGCCAACGTCTCCGCAAGACCATACATCGCCAGCCCGTTCTTCAAAATCTCCGATTCAATAAGGTCAAGGAGCTGACGATGCTTCTCCGTAGCTTTCTCTTTGATGATCTCCTCAGTCTCGTCGACCAACCCACTGGCATCATCAATAGAAACATCCACCTCCGCAATCACCTCTTTCCGAAGCTGTATCGGCAGCATGCCACGAAACTGTTTTTTCGTTTCCCCGAGGCCAGCAAGAATAAATTAAGTCTATGAAATCTCTCTTTTAAGAAAATAGTAATTGCTTTATCTCTTCTTTTGAAATCGGTTTGAGATCTCGCGATGAGTATCGATCGATGGTACAATGTTGTGCAGTTGGATAATCCGCGATCGTATAGCTGATACTAGGCATTTCCAACTGCGGAGGAATAATTAACATATCATCAGTTTCAAAACCTACTGCTGCTTCTGATTCGGTCATCAGCTCTTCAAACATCTTCTCGCCAGGCCGCAGTCCGATGATCCTTTTTTCAATGGTTTCTTTTTTATAACGATATTTTTCTGCGTATGTTTCAATGATAACGTCAACAAGATCCCCAAGTCTGACAACCGGCATTTTCAGGATGAAGACTTCTCCACCTTTTGCCAAGAGTGTTGCTTTAAACACCAACTCAATAGTATCAGAGACCGACATCATGAATCGAGTCATTTCTGGATTTGTAATCGTGATTGGTTTTTTTTGTCGAATCTGTTCTTCGAAAAGGGGGATGACTGAGCCTCGTGAGAATGAGACATTCCCGAATCGTACAGAAGAGAAAATCGTTGGTTTAGATCCTTTTCCTTCGTTTGCATCGATAATGAGTTTTTCTGCTAGGAGTTTTGTTGCCCCCATGGTGTTCACGGGATTCACTGCTTTATCCGTGCTGATGCTGATGACTCGATCAACACCTGACTTAAGTGCGGATTCAATAATATTCCGTGTTCCTAGAACGTTGGTTTTAATTGCTTCAAATGGGTTGTATTCACAGAGAGGAACATGTTTGAGCGCTGCAGCGTGGTAGACGATATCAATATCTTCCATCGCAAGCATTACTCGTTCTTTGTCGCGAACATCCCCTATTAGAAATCTTCGGTTTGGAATCTCATGCATCATTTTTACTCCGACATCGTCGGTCTCATTCATCATTTGGAATGTGGCGTTCTCATCGTTACTGAAGATTCTTACGACCTCTGGTTTATATTTTAATACGCTGCGTACGATTTCACTCCCGATACAGCCAGTTCCACCGGTAACTAAAATTTTTTTGCCTCGAAAGATATTTTCTAATTGTTTCTGCATCATGATTATTTACATCCTTTTTCAACTACGGAAATAATGTAATTCATTTCTTTTTTGGTTAAGGTCGGATAAAGTGGCAGGGTAAGTACTTTTTCTGCCATTTCCTCAGTGGCTGGTAAATCATTTTTTTTGTAATTAAATTCTTTTGTGTAATACGTTTTCAGATGAATAGGTTCGAAATACACTTTTGTCATGATTCCTGCCCTGGTGAGGTGTTGCTGTAAATGGTCCCTGATTTTTTTAGTAGGTAGTTCGATAGTGTAGAGCTGGTAAACATGGTACTCGTCTTTAGATTCATTTGGTGTCCGGATATCATTTATCTTTGAGAGTTTTTTTGTATAATACGCTGCTTTTTCTCTCCGCATCTGTATGATTTTGTTGAATTTTTTAAATTGTGAGAGTACTAATGCTGCATTGATGCTTGGTAGCCGGTAATTATAACCTGCTTGGATGTAATCTAACTCTTGGGTGGTCGCAAAGTATCCTTCTTTGCCTTCGACACGACCATGGGAACGAATCAGATTAAGTTTTTCCGCAATGGTTTTGGAATCAGTGACTACCATGCCACCTTCCCCCGCGGTAATCACTTTATTTTGGCAGAAACTGAACATCGCAGCATCACTAAAAGTTCCTACACGTTCCTTGTGTATTTTTGCTCCGAGTGATTCTGCGGCATCCTCGATAAGTATGAGGTGATGGTCTTCTGCGATTTCTTGTAACGCTTTGATATGTTTGCATGGTC
>DATLAF010000174.1:0-13009 GCA_035527635.1 Thermoplasmatota archaeon
ATAGAGTGGTAGGGTAAAAAAAGGTGGGTACGGACATATAGTGGTAACTGCCAAGCCATCGACGCTTCCATATTGGCGATTTCCTGGAACACCAGGGTTATGATCAGCCCACACGTTTGGACTGCCATGACCAGATATGAACATGAAACCAGCACCTTCGGTCCAAGCGTTTATCACATCATCTTGTCCAGTGAATTTTCCATTAGACGCCCACAGGATGTCACGTTCAAACTCTTCAGGCATGTAATACAGAGCACCACCTCGCCCAAGTAACGCTTGTTCACCAGTGGTGTATTCACCTTCATAGTACATCTCTGTGTTATTCCGCCAGTCTTCAAACACAATAGCGTCAGTGTTATTTTTTATCCAGACATGAATGCTGCTCAGATTTCCGTAGGGTTTGGGGTCATAGCTTTTTCCTCGAATGGTCAAGATTTCGGAAACATAACTCATGTTTGCCCAGGAATAGAATTCGTTACAATATGCCTCGTTCTCCGCAGGAGTGTAAGTAAAATCAGTGTTGCCAAGAATATTTCCTTCCGAGACAGTTACAATTTCAGCAATTGGTAAGCCTGGGTAATGATTGATCCGCAAATTATCATTATGGTTGAAAGTAAGGTTGGTTTCTTTGGTTTTATCAACCGTTACATTGATTGTTTCAATCGGTCCGTATTCGGCAGAGGGATTGCTGCTCTGCGCATATATGGTATAGGCTCCTGTTGGAAAGCCAGTAGTGTCCCATTGGAAGTTTAAATCCTCTTGATCAAGGAACCCGTCACCACTGATAACCGTCATTTTCTTGAACCATTCTGACCCATAGGTTGTTGTTTCATAGGTGATGATTTTCTTTACCACGGTTCGAACCTCAGAAACACTTACACAAGCAAGTCGACCGAGAGCAACATCAGGGTAGAGATCAATCCCAGTATCATTTTCAACCCCAGGTTTTCCCCATGCAGCAAAAACCCCATCACCATTGGGATCCCAACTTGAGAAATTTCCTCCTGCTTCATAGATATCAGCGTAGTATAAATCACTGATAACACCAGGGTCAAAGAGTGTATTTTCTGCATCTAAGGGGAATTTCGGATTGTCATAGAGATTGGTATAACGAACAGGTAAATGCCAACCTTTGCTGCCTTGGTTTGTATCATCCCGTGGTTTTGCAAAAACCATATTTTTTAATCCACCAACTAAAAGAACATATTCGTTACCCCATGTCTCAATGGCGTATTGTATGAAATATTTAATCTGTTCTGGTTTATCAACACCAGCAAATTCGTTATAGATATCTTCGGTTGTTTTCAATATTGTTGCAACACCGTAACTGTTTTTATGATCAATCAGGGGTTGGAGTGCCTTTTCAAAAGATTTTGGTGCGATGATGACCAGATTATATTCACTATTAACTGGAAATGGTGTGTGCGTTGGGGCGGTATAGGTAACAGAGATGTCCGCATTGTTGGCAATGAGAAGGGTGCCTGTCGCTGGTGTGTATCGAATCGGATAATAATGAATGGTGACAAAGGTCACATGCTTGTTGTATTTATTCAAACCGACACCAGTCGATGTCGTAAACCAAGTTTCTGGGTACGGTGTCTTCATCGCATAGACTTGTTCATCTTTCACTGTTGTATACGCGGCAGCGTTTTGATATTCCACTGTCAAGGGAACCATTTGAGTGGCTGGTTTAATCTCTTGGTCAATATGTTGAGTGGTGATTTCAAGTGGTGTGAGAGAAACACGGATATCAGTTGATCCAAAAGGAAGTTCAATAGTTCGAACAATCGTTGGAAGTTGTGGTTGACCAGCGGTTGTCTGAAACGTCGACATACCAGAAAGTTCAATTAAAAGATATCCTTCATTATTCACTGAACGTGTTTGGATAGATGGCGTGTTGATACGTTCAGAAAGAGATTGAGTTGATTTTTTGTTGATTTGTGTTCCAATAGCTCCAATTGCGCTACCTATGAGCATTCCAACAATAAACAGAATTGCGATTTTCTTCATTTTATAACCCCCTATTTTATTATTGTATATTATAGTTCAGTAGTAATTAAATATTTGGGTCCACTTCCAGGATAAAAGAATAGTGATTATTTTCTCTTTTCAACAGTAGTATATGTTCTCAGATTTAGAATTTTATTTATCTATGAATCTATAGATAAAAAATAATTTCAATCATTTGTGATAAACACGACATTTTAAGAATTGTTTTTTACTTCGTTCACAGTAAGAAATTCAGCCGAATCACCTTTGTACACTGTTGGCGTCACCGTAACTTCTACCAATACCTCAGTATGTGCTTTGGTAAGTAATACGGTTCTGAACGTATTCGCAGTAACACCTTTTAATCTATTGAGATAGTATCTTCTTGCATCCTCAAACCCACGGGGAGAGATAAAAACAAAAAAATTCTTCTGTAAAAGCTCAATCTGTTCATACCCAAGAAAATCGGCAAAGGAGTTGCTGATTTCTTTGAAAATTCCTCTTTGAATGACTGCAACGATGTCATTCATTCCATCAATGATGAGATGATTTTCTATTTTTTCTTTTAAAATAATTTCGTCTTTTGTTGGGATATGCCGTTCAAGATTTTTTCCATCAAAACGAACTTTTTCTTTTGACTGAAGAGAAGAGATATCCTGCTTGGTAAACATTTTTTCTTGGTGAATAAGATGTTTTTGTTCGTCAAACTCCTGTTCCAATCTTTCAATTCGCACTGATTTTCTTTCAAGGTCACCAACTATGATTTGCATGTTCTGAAGAATCGTATCTGATACCTTTTTTAGTTCAACAATACTTTCTGTGATGAAAGGTACCATAGGTTGTTGAGAGAGTTTTGCATTTTTTATAAAAAGAGATTTAGTTCGGATAGGCGCAGGTTTATTGCCTGTTATTTTCATTGCTACCGACGCTTTTTTTGTAGGTATCAACGGGGTTTCGACGCTTTTTAGAACAGATTGGTAATCGATGAGAACGACAAGCAATAGACAACCAAACAGAACATACTGAAAGACATATGAGATGTCCATGGGGCTAAACATGATAGTGTACCCAACACTTGATAGCATCACAGAGGTCGGAAAGAAAGATAGCAGTAAATTCCGTTTTCCTGACCGCAGATGCAGGTACATATCAAAAACCATCGCCATCAGGGAAAATGATAGTAGTTGTATATTGCTAACTCCCGATAAAAGATACAGGGGTGTAAGATCGAAGATGAACGCTGGTTCATAGGCTGCTCTGAAGAAGAAAATGAATATGAATTTTACCAGGAGATATATTGAAAAAAATATGAAGAGACACGTAGGAAAAAGCCAGGAGTGGCTACGAAGTTTTTTCATGCTGCTCTCTTCTTTGTTCTCGTATCCCTGTTTTTTTAAGATAGTATATCAGACCAATGGATGCGAATGCTATCGCGATTGCATCAATAAGGTATGGGGGGATATCAATGGTAATTCGTAATCCTATCCATGGGATTACAATAGAATTGCCACTTCTCATTGATTCCTCACTGTTATAATAGATATACGCCTCTGCGGGAGCAAAGCCTGCCCGGTCATTTATCACAATGCTTAACCCTGTAAAAAATGTTTTTTGAAAGACGAATCGTACTGCGATATCGCAGCGTTCATCGATGGTTTCTTTCTGGTTAGATTTTTCGAAAAAACACTTTTCGACATCCAATAAATGCATGGTTTCAGGTGTTTCACTGAACTCATTGATTTCAACATAGGAGTCCAAACTCTTATATTGCTGGAAAAGAAACGTCGAAAGTTTCGCACCGTAATTATCAAGGGTCACACTCACATTATTGATATCTGCCCATGAGTTATAATCTGAGATATTGAGATATACCCTGATGAAATTATCCTGTTCCTCAACACGAATATACCCGTATTTTGGTGGAACGTTTATGACCCCTACACCAGCTTGGCCTGCACGTGCGTGTAGCGGAATGATCACTATGCAGAGAATAAGAATTATGAACACTGTGAGAAAGGGTAAAATGATTTTTCTCATTTTTCCTCTATTTCCTCATTCTATTTCTAATGTAGGAGACAATCATATAGATAACGACAAGAAGAACGATGATGATAACAATGATTTGCATAATTGAAGTAGGACCCCCTGATGTCTCTTTATCAGGCGATGCTGGGGGTCCAATAGTAATTTGTGTGGTGTAGAGTTTTGTCACACCATTGTCGCTGACTCGATAGCTAAGAACACCTGTTTTCCCTTCACTGAGAGCTTTTACGGTCACGACAATGGTCCGTTCCGAGGTATTAGTAGAAGTAAAAGAAATCGGAGAACGTGTTTCAGTAGTGCCATCGTACAGGTTAAGTGCACTTATATTTTTTTCATCCGCCCAGACGTCTACAGTGACCGCCCCATTTCCAGAAACATAGGCATTGACGTCTCTGATCTCACCTTCATACATAGTTAATTTTTCCAAATACTGGAAGGTAATCCCTGTTCCTTGAATTTCATCGATCCTATAGTTGCTATGCCCAATATTGATGACCAACTGAGGCACATCAATAATAAAGGAGGGGTACAAGGTCACTGTCGCATTTGTATCGACAAAATATACTTGAGGATGGGAGCCATTTAATTGGATATCCATCTTCTTAATCCCAGGCGGCCAACTTCGAGAATGGATAATAACATAATGAGCGACGATTTCATCTGGTAAAAATTTTTTATTGATATCGGTAATTTCGACATCAGGATATCTTTCGTTATCGAATTTTACAAAGAGCGGGATATTGCCAATATTTCCTATCTTGAAGAAATTATCACCTTGGGCATCCATCACCGTGAACGGATCAACAAGAAATAGTATTGAAGATGGCTTACTTAATGAAACTCCGGTTTTTGGTTTTTCTACCACAATGCTTTCTGAATAGAGGGTCGTTCCATCTTTTGATACTTCAACGGTCCAGTTTTCATAATAGTCCACAATATTTGGCATCGTATCTTTTATCCCAATGCAAAAACTAAACAACGTATTATTTTTCAAACAAAAATCATGGTTAATATACTCAACACCATACCCACTGATATCATTCCAGAACGCTGCATTGTTTTTATCGTATTTCCATTCATAATAATTTGTTTCATTTTTATTTCCCGTTAAAAGCGTACCTTCTTTAAAGCATCGTAGTAATAGTTCATCGATGCTTTGACCCATAGTTATGTTCACATAATGCCAGACGCCTGCAACGAGAACCGGTTTGTCAAAATGAGTTTGTTGTTCACCTTGTAACATGCTAATGGAGAGAGCAGCATCATCAGCTGCTGAAACAAATGATATCATGGTAAGGAAATAAAATATAAGAATAAAAAAAACTAAACTTGGTTTCTTTGTATGTTTTCCCACTCACCTCTCTCCTGTAGTAAGTCTAGACTGTTGAGTCGCCCATCCGTATTTCTTATCTTGATTCGTCTATTAAAGTTTTTCTTTGAAAAGATATTTTTTGGACAGGAATTAAGGGAAAAAAAGCATAGTATACTAATGGATGCCACACACAAAAAACAAAAAAAAAAGGGGGGGGTTGTAATATCTCTATGTTGTGGTGAGATGATAGCGTATCGCGGCGGCGTAGTCACCAGCCATTTGACCAAGAGGAATGTTACATTTATACTCGACATCATTGGTTGCCAAATTGGTACCGTTCGCCTGTGCAAGATGGTACATTCCAATAAACCCATAGAAATAGATTCCACCACCGCTCGCTGTGAAATTATCGAAGATATCTAGATCACCACCACGCACCCATATGTTCTCTCGGGAAATCGTTGCTGGGGCCGTCCTGTGAGCTAAATTCTCAACATCTGTTGAAAGAGAATAGTTCCCATTGGAACGGGTCATGAGTGTTATATTACTATCTGCAGTTGCATTTTCTCCAGGGTGACCAATAATAGTCGGCCATCCGGCACTGACAATCTCACTATATGAGTACACACCGAACTCATTGGTTACCCAAACCATTAGTGGATTGGGCGCATCTTCACCACTATCAGTGACTTCTATGATGAAGTTCCATGAGAAGGCATCATCCGTCGTATTGTAGGTGTTGTTCCAAATACCGTCACCAGGGGCGTATCGAACTTGATAACTTGGAATAAACGAAAACGAGAGATTATGACATTCGGTATGACCAATGCTCCCATAGGGGTCGAATCCAACTCTATCTGCATAGTTCCCTTCTATAAACTCGCCGTTGTGGGGCCATAACATTCTCCAGATAGCAGTTCCAGTGGTGTTCTCATACTGAAGGTATAAATTCCAGTTTCCGCCCACGGTCTGGTTATAGATGCTCCCCTCATTCCCTTGGTCATACCAAACAGTGATATTGACATAATCAATATCATCCCAACCTTGATCACTACTGATGTTAACAATGAATCGATACTCTGCACTGTTGTTTACATCGATTTGTGAATTAAGTTTGGAGACCCAGGTCCCCGACTGATTGTACTGAAAGTCATACCAATTAAGTCTTGGAGGAAAATGAAGAACCGTTACATTTAAAGTAGTTGTATTATGCCAGATATCAGGGATGTCACCGGGATCAGCCTTCCCAATCATGACGATTGGCTCAAAAAGAAAGATATTTGTTACCAACGAGACAAGTATTGTTATTCCTACGAGAGCAGAAAATATTTTTCTCTTTCGCTCCATCTCCATTTTTTCCACCTTCATCCATTCCATGCCGCGTTACTCTACGACATGTTAACTAATGTCAGGTATGTTGTTTGAAAGACACAATATTTAAAACTTTTTTGTCAAAACGTCACAGTGCCATAGAGTCATCCCAAGAGGACATCCAGATAAACTACTGTCATTCACACCAAAATCTTACTAAAAACACACTGATTTTTAAAAAATAAGCAATCCGATGGATTAATGTATTCTTACGTCGTCTTGAGATGATAACTTATAGGAGCGGTGTACTCCCCTGCAATCTGACCAAGAGGCACATTACATTTATATTCAACATTACTCGTTGAAAAACTCGTTCCATTTGCTTGATTAAGATGATACGTCCCAGCAGACCCATACAGGTAGATGATATCATTAAAGCTAGTGAAATTACTTGGAAGAGCTAAATCACCACCGCGGACCCAAACCCTCTTACGAGACATATTTGCAGTGGGATGTATGTTATGTGTCAAGTTCCCTACGTCAACAGAAAGAGAAAAATTCCCATTTGAGCGTGTCATTAGCGTGATATTTGTCTCTGCAGTGGCATTTTCCCCAGGATATCCATAGATAGCGGGCCATCCTGCACTGATTATTTCAGTGTAGGAATAGATCCCAAATTCATCTTGAATCCACGAAACATACCCTTGCTCGTTTGAAGCATAGATTCTGAAGTTCCACGACTCAGGATCATTTGTCGAATTACGAGAGGTGCTCCAGCTCCCATTCCCGGGAGCGTAACGAAATTGATATCCAGGGACAAACGAAAACGTGAGATTATGACACTCGGTAAATCGCGGGCTACCAACCGGATCATTTACCACTTGCTCAGAATACGCAAATCCAGTGGTCTCACCACCAGTGGGCCATACCATTCGCCAGGTAGGAGTCCCTGTGAGGTTTTCATACTGGAGAAACAAATTCATGTTCCCGCCTAACGTTTGATTATAGGCGGTAGTCTCATTTCCCTGATCATACCAAGCAGTTACATTGATATACGTGATATTTTCCCACCCATTATCACTACTAATATTGACGATAAATCGGTATTCTGCGCTATCGTTTACATCACTTTGTGTATTCAACCGAGAGACCCAGGTACCTGACTGATTGTACTGAAAATCGTACCAATTAAACCTTGGTTCTCTATAAAGAACCGTAACGTTTAAGGTCGTCTCGTTATACCACGTTTCACTGATATCCCCAGGATTAGCCCTCACATTTTTAATGATAAAAGGCTCAAGACAGAACATACCAGTAAATAATGATACTACTAACGCTGCAACAACGAGAACTGAATATATGTTCCGCTTTCCCATCCTTCTAACCCTCATTAGTTTTTATCTAGTATATTGTAACATGATTATACGTTAGGGTGCAAGTCATTAATTCATTGTCCATCATATAAAACTTTGGGTCTTGAATTGTGTATGATACATGGTAAATTACCGAACGATGAAGTCATCAATTTATTTTACTCCTCTTTATATTTTATCTTTGTCGCAACATGGGCAGAATATTGTCCTTGGTTCGTCCCAAAGGGTATATACACATTAAACTGAACTTGAACGACTTGGCTGGTGTTGTTTTTATGAAAAATCCCTGATGTGTTGATAATATCAATAGCGTTTTCTTCTCGTATTCCATGAAACACCCTATCTGTGGTGATATCATCAGTAAGATCTGCTGATGCCAATATGTATACATTGTCCGCAATGGGGATAACATCACTGGATGAAATATTCGTAAGATTCTCCTCAAAATAGATGCTTATATTATAGTCGTAGTTCGAAGAATAGGTGATGTTGACAACATTCGATGTCGCGTTATATCCTGGTGGTGCTCGGACATCCACCCAGTTTTTTTCAGGTAAAATAGTAGCAAATTTGTAGATTCCATACTCATCTGTCTTCCATGATTTTAAACTAAAAGTGTCGATAACGGTGATATTGAAGTTCCATGAAAACGGATCGTTAGTGGTGTTCGCAGAAGCGTCCCATGTGTTATTACTGCACGCCCATCTTATTTGACTCAGAGGTTTGAAACTTATTTTAATAATCCTTGTTGTACTATTGATAATGGTTTCGGAACAATTTCCACTGATGATTTGCACTTCATCGTCTGGCCAGATAAGTTTATAGTTGGCAGATCCAGTAATATTTTCATATCGGAGATACATATTGAGGTTCCCACCCGCTGTTAGATTATAAGAGGTGCTTTCATTTCCCTGATCATACCATGCTTTTATTTCGATATAATCAATGAAAACCCAACTATATTTTTCAGTGACATTAATTGTAAAATAGTATTCGTTATTCACGTCAAGCAGACCAGTAGCATTGTTTAGTTTTGATCCACTGATGTTTCGTAAATCATAACTATTAATCACTGGTACGGAGACATAACGACACGTTGCATCAGCTGTACTTGATTTATTCTCCTGATTACCGTTTATGTCAATTGCTATAGAATGAAACCAATAATACCCATACCCATTTGGAAAGTCGAAGTTCCAATTCCAGGGAATACTTGTGTCTGGATTGCTTATATTGCTCCATTTTATATATCCTGTTTCTTCACTGCCAAAACTACTCCACATTGATGGCGTTGCCCGATATTTTCTCACAAATACATTATCCACCAATACATAATTTGTCGAAGTCATACTTACCCCATGCACATGTGAGACAAGATAATCAGCGGTTGTTTTGGTAGAATCAGTTACAGAACGAGCGCTATCGCCAGCGGGGGGAGATGGTGTGATTTTTGCTGAATAAGCGGAACCTGAAACATTTATTTTAACATGATACCAGGTGCCTGTTGAAACAACAGGGAAAGCAGTTCCGATCTGAGACCAGGTTGTTGGAGCGGAAAATTCAAAAAAACCTCCATCAGCTGCCGAATTTTGTAAACGCCAACTATATCCATTCGTCCAAGATAAATTATTTACCCTCCAACCAAATTGATGAATAATTCTTTGAGCTCCAGCCAAATACACATCATATTCGATAATGCCATTGAGTATCCTGTAGGTGGTACGAATCCTTGTGTCTTGATAGGTTCTATTCGCAGGTATTGAGTTGTCAGGATTATGTCTTAGTGCTGGGGCGGAATTCCCTTGGCTCTGATTAATATAAATTGAATCGGTGTTCCATGAATCCATTATCCATTTACTTAATCCATTTGAAAAATCATCAAAGAAATAAAACGTGTTTGTCCCGTTGCTTGTCGTTATGGCACTGCTATTTCCGTAGTACATCCAAATATATGTATCATTGAGTGAATTGTTTAACCAGAAAGTAGATTGAGTGTTTGCTGTATAGTTCTTAAGCCAATAATTTAGTTGCGTCGTATTATCAGAATAACTTATGAAACGAATATCACCGAAATCGCTTCGTGCATGACCATTGCAGGTAACGTTTCCGCCACTTGTATTTCCTACAATGATTTTCATATGATAGCCCCCATCTTTTCCATTTATGGTTAACAGCTTTCTGTACGACCAGCAGGGATTCCACCATGATGAATTTTGAGAAGAATAATAATACCAGATGGTCACATTTTTCACATCATCACTCGCGGTTGCACTGATCGATAACGGAGAGATCATAACAGTGTACGGTGAAATGTAATTAATTTGGGAGGAGGGTCTAGACGTATCATATCCACAATGCGTATCATACTCTGGTGAGGTTGGTGGATCTTCTCCATTCCCAGCTTTATCATATGCTATACTATTAAACTGATAGTGGCCTTCTCCGCTGGGAAAATTGAAATTCCAGCTCCATGGTACATTTTCATCTATGCCAAAGGATGTCCAAGCATTCCAACTTGATGTGTTACTTGTTCTATATCGATAGTAAAGAGTGACATTTTTAACTCCAGTAAGCAAATCGCTTGCATTAGTAACTGTAATCGTTATGGGGTTTCCTGTGGCGTTATGCCAATAGGTAGTAATTGGATCAACTTGTGAAGAAGGTTTTACAGTTTCATACCCACAGAATGTATCATTATCCGTATAATATTCAATATTGCTATCATTATCGCAAGCAAGACTAAAGAATCGATAATAACCGTCACCGTTTGGAAAAGTAAAAATCCATGAAATAGAATTCCATGGGTCGTTATCAACACCAAAAAGAATTTGGCTAGACCAGCTGTTGTTGTTATTGCTATAATAATAATACAGCGTTACATTATGTAGACCACTCCCATTGAAATCTATAGCCTGACCAGTGATAGTCAGAGTAGATGCGCTATGCCAGTACGGACTAATATTATCAACTTCTGAATAGGGTTTCGTGGAATTATACGCGCATTCGGTATCGTTATCAGGAGAGGTAGGAGGATCCTCAGAGTTACCTGAATTATCAATTGCGATACTATAGAATTGATAGAAACCCTTGGCTTTTGGAAAGTTAAAATTCCATGACCATGGAGCACTCTCATCTAAACTAAAGTAATACCAAGACTCCCACGCGGATCCGTTGTCTATTCTGTAATGATAATATAATACAATGTTTTTCAAACCACTGAGAGAATCACTTGCGGAAGAACAATTTATGATCACATCTCTATCAGGATCGATATACCAATATGGGGTAATATTGTCTAATCGTGAGGTGGGTTTGATGGTATCGACACCACAAAAAGCATCAAAACTGGGAGAACTTGGAGGATCTTCAATATTGATTTCTCTGTCGATTGCTCTACTGTAAAATCGATAGTATCCATCACCTTGAGGGGGAGTGAACGACCATGCGTAAGGACTTGTTGTATCATTCGTTCCGTATAACGTCCACCCAGACCAACCTGACGCATTATTCGCACTGTAATTATAATATAACGCTACTTCTTTTATTCCGGTCCCGTTATCTGATGCCGTAGCTGAAGTCTGGAATGGTGTTGTGGTTTGCCAGTATGGTGATAACGAGGTCACCGTTGAGATTGGATCCTCATCATCGTACGTCCATGTAAGATTGACTTCGTTGATAGTGGGAGTAAGGTACGTATTTCCTGTAAGGTTGATTCTCCATTGGACCCATCGTTTATCAGGAACCTGATTAATATTCGTATACCAAATGGCGGTGGAAAGGTTAGCCTGCGTATCAGCAGTTTTCACCCAGGTGGTAACTGTTGTTCCGGATGGTGTAGTGTTACCAACAATGATATTGTTGTAATCTGGTATATTCCTCGTCGTATCACGGGCTTGTGAGGTAAGATTGCCTGTGGTGTAGTACCCACTTTCGTTTCTCTCAACAGTAACGTTGACGACATCAACATAGACATGTTCGTTATTGTTAAGTCCGACTACTCTCCATCGTATCTGAAAATTTGATTTAAAATATTGTGAATCTACAATCTTCTGTGAATATTGTGCCCATACATCTTGCCCAAAATTATCTAATCTAGTAATCTGATCCCAATTGCCCCCATCGTAGTAATCTAAATAGTATTCCCCATTATCAACGGCATCCGAATATCCCCAAAATCGTACATAGATTGCAGTCACATTGGAACCAGCGCAATTCATAGCAGGAGACAGCAGATTACCTGAGGCACCACCAGCACCACCGGTCCCATCAAAATCAGCTGAATACGTTCCTTGATATACTTGATAGTTTTCCTCGTTCCATTCGCTTGTTGGGGGATCTTCAGACCAACCAGTAGGCGGCCAACTTCCCTCAAATCCTTCATTATTAATTCGGGTAAAGTTACGAAGATAATTTCTTTCTTGCAAATGAAATGAACCACTGCTGACATTAACGTTGGTTTTTGTACCATTATTGAAATCATTCGTACTTGTCTGCAGCCAATTCTCTGATGCAAGATTATTGGCAAAGGCAACATCATCACCAAACTGGAACATCAGCGTATGGACTCCAGGAGCGAGGACTTTGGAAATTTCATAACATGTGACGTTTGATGAAAAATATGGAATAAAAACAGAATCATTACTCCATTGATACTCTAACGAATCGTTCCCTTTCCTACATTGTAAAAATTCCAAGTCATGATTCTGATCACTGTTACTCCAGGTGGTTCCATTGACTGCAGTACTGGTCAAATTCGCTTGACCAACTGTGGTGAACATCACCCTCCATTCGCCACCGACAAGAGGATAACTTTGGATATTAATAATTGAAATAGTACCCGAATTACTCTCCTTCCCCATCAAAATAACCATGGGTATGAGAGTTGATGAAAAAACCATGCACAGGATCATGATTATTAAAAATCTCTTAAAACCATTTGATTTTAATGGACAAAAACCTTTGCCTCCACCCCCAGTCCCAT
>DATLAF010000175.1:0-13930 GCA_035527635.1 Thermoplasmatota archaeon
TAAGAAAACCAAGAAAACCAAGAAAACCGACCAGGAAAATAAGATAGAACGTTGGTTTTCTGACAATGAAATAAAACCAAGAAAACCAAAAACAGGGGGGGTTTTCTTACGTTTTCTTACACAAAAAGAACACTTCCAACAGAGAGGTTTTCTTAAATTCTTGGTTTTCGCGTTTTTACATGAGAGAGACGAGAAACGATACAAAAAATATTATGCCGACAAAGCCGACATGGTAACGCCTGAAAACACGGGAGATAAAAAACAATCTAAATTACCGTTGATAGATAAAATTCTCGAGGTAAAACAATACATCGAGCAAGTGAAAGGATCCGGCCATAATGTTTCTTATGTCGCTCTTGCGGGTCATTTCGATGAAAACTTGATCTTGAAACTCCAGGAGAGCGGTCAATTGATTAAACTCCCGAATGGAAATTTTGAATGGAGCATCTGATTCAATGGGAAAGAATACGAAAAATCGAGCATGGGGGTGCTTCTGAATGAAAACCAGTTCTCCTGTGAAATTCCTTCTATACGGGCCCCAAAGGACCACGCAGGAGTGTTTTCTTTGCATCCAGGTATCTTCATACACTGGAAAATTCCCACTTTCTAGTTTTTTAAGGAGGAAATTCGCATGGGCAACATAAAAGATCGTGAGCGTCTAGAGCGATTGAGGTCAGCGATTTGGAAAAAACGAAAGGTTGACGAAAAAGGCCGGACTGTTCTGCCAAAATCGCTTCGTCAAAAACTCGGGCTTAAAGACGGGTCCAGTAAGATCCTTTGGATCCAATGCAACAGGCGCGAGGGAAAAACAAACGAATTCATTATTGAGGTAGGAGTGGAACCATGAAGAATGACGGTAAAAAAACTGGGATATCACCGAGATCTCGACATGATCATAAGAAAATTGACGGTAAAAGGCAACGGCCGGCCAGCTCGACGTCGACTAAAATGACGGCGAAAGACACTAAATATACTATCGTCCGGTCAAAACAGGATATCGCAGAACTTGAAAAAATCCGTAAAATGCTTTGTGAGAAATGGCCTGGACGGTCACTAAAAACCGATTCTGAAATTTACAGGATCCTACCAAATGAGTATCAGAATGCCGTTGAAAGAACCCGGGTGCTTGATCACCAGGTCGAGGTTTTAACGGCAAACCTAGCACGACTGCAGCAGCTCGAGGACCATATTTGCCGTATTTTAGAAATATGCAAACAAAAAAACATCAAGGGTTGATCAATGAATAAAACCTCTTATCCTTTGGAATTTCAGACAGCAAATGTTCTACTGAACCAAAAAGTAGCTCTTTATGTCCGTGTTTCTACAGATAAACAAGAATGCGAAAATCAACTATTACAACTCAGAGCTTACGCGAAGAAATCCGGTTTTAAGATTTACAAGGAATATGTTGACATTATCTCGGGGAAAGAAGATAAAAGACCGTCCTGGGATTCGCTCTTCTCGGATGCTCATAAAAAATTGTTTGATATTTTATTGTTTTGGGATCTGAGTCGTTTCAGCAGATCCGGCACTCTATACACTCTTCAAAAACTCCATGAGTTAGAAAATTTAGGAATCGGCTATATCAGTTATCAAGATCCATATCTCAATACGATCGGTGAATTCAAAGAAGTGTGGATTTCAATACGTGCAACATTTGCAAAGATGCAAAGAAAACAAATATCGGATAATACGAAAGCAGGTCTTGAACGTGTAAGAAAAAACGGTGTGAAACTTGGGAGATCTGCAATACCTGACGAAACGATTTCACAAATTCAGGATCTTCTAAAACAGGGTCTTTCCATAAATGACATTCATAAACAAGTGAGATATCGGATTAAAAGCGGTGAACTGCGACACGTGAGTATCGGAAAAATCAGTGGAATCAAAAAGACTCTTTCAAAAAAGGAGGGTGCTTTTTCTGACTAAATCGTCAGAGAAGGACATTCGCCATTTTCAGGCTTCACCAAACGACCGTTTATTGAAAGATAATTTAAACTCTAAAAATAATACGTCTCCCACCAAGTCAACTATTGATTTGGGAGGAGGCACAAACGAAAAATGGAGCAAAATTTTAGAAATAAGCGAGAACTTGTTAACCGATCTACCCCAACCAGGGGAGGAAACGGTGAAACAAGCCTATGAAATAGGAAAAATCACTAATGTAGGCGAATTGATAAGGTCGCGTATTGACGATAGCAAACTCATTATCTCGTTGCATGTTGAACGGTCCAAATACACAACCCACGAGGAATTATATCATGCTATGAAGAACTGGTGGGTTGAAACAAAGGGTCGATCACCAAAAACCATAATCGATAGGATCCGGCACGCTCGATCTATGCAAAACCACCCGGTTTATCCGGTGAATTGGTTAAAATTCGAGCCTGAGCAAATCCTTAACCAATTGTTGCACCGGCAATTATACGAATATAAGGAGCGCGCAAAACAAACCGGAAACCCGACGTACGGCACGACGCAATTACATAACCTTTGGAAAACCGTTAACATGTTCGCAGAGGCTTACGGCATTGATATATCGTATTGGGGTTGGAATCCCCCAACAGTCCCGGAACCACAGGTTAAGATCGTTCCCAGGCCCGAAACCGTTAATCGATTAATGCACAAGTGGTATTCAAACGATCGATTCGAGAACGCTCTTATACGAACGTTGTTGACCGTCGGTTTTCACATTGGATTAAGACCCGAGGAATTAATAACGATCAAAGTAGACGACATTAAACTCGACGATGGGTATATTTTCATAAGGGAGCAAAAAAAGAAATTCCGGGAACGTCAAGTATGGATCGACGACGCGGTAATGAATAGCCGACGGCAAAACTCATTAAGGAATTGGGTTGAGATCTGGCGACCGAAACGAGCGAATGAGGACTCTGGGAAATTCCTCTTTATACAGAAAAACGGGGAACCATTCCCGTCTGAGGATGCTCTTCGGATGTATTTATCGCCGTTTGTTAAACCCGTTTGGAGCGAGTTTAAACCTAAGATAATGAGGGATTGGAGCGCTATCGCTCGATTGATACGGACCAAAGAGGAAACCAAGAACTGGGATATTAGGACCGTTAAATACGATCTCGGACATAAATTCCAACAAACAACCGAATCGTATATCAGATACGCGGAAAACTATTATCGAAAAGACCCTTACGATTGGTTGCGGGCCGTACTGAAATTCCATAAAAACAGTATGCGAATGTTGCGACTTATGGAACAGGAATACGGGCCGGGCCAAGAAATTCCCGAAATCTCGATAAACACTAAAAAGGGGTCTCAATCGAGATGGTTTTCTCCTGTAAGAATTAACGAGCCTATGGGGATTCGAACCCCAGTATCCGGCTCCGAAGGCCGGAAGGATATCCAGACTACCTCATAGGCCCATAATGTAGAATGGAATTGTACATCTACTATAAAACTTAGAATGGTGTAGATATTTTTTTAATGATTTGTTGTTGCACTCACTGGTATTTTATCACGAAATCTTAATATACTTCTACGGTCAAAATATAACATATTAAGGAGTAACAACAGAACAGTTATGGAGATAATCTATGAGGAAAAACATTCTCATCGTCGATGATGATGCTGATGTTCGCATCTCTGTAAAAAACATCCTTGAACATGCAGGACACGAAGTCTATTGCGCCGAAAATGGAGTCGCATGTATTCATCTGCTTGAAAAAGGATTCACAGGAATTCTTCTTCTTGACCTTATGATGCCGCTGATGGATGGGTGGACAACAATAAAAGAAATCGTTAAAAGAGGACTTGAAAAAAACGTCAATATCATCATCATCACTGCAATCGGTACCGCTCGCCATCAAAAGATGAAAGGGCTTGAGCCTTACGTTCATGATTATATAGCTAAACCATTTGATATTGGAGAATTGTTGGAAAATATCAAAAAAATAAATTAAAAAAAAATGAAAAAGAAGCTACTTTTGTAGCTTTCTATGTGTCTTTTTATCGTACAAAGTCGATATTGCCGACCTTGTTGTTCGTCATGACTCTTCGAGCTGGGATCACTGGTGCGGTTGGATTTGATCGCCGCTCAGGTCGAGCGGTCAACAGATTTGGTGATTGAACGCCGGTCATAATCGCCATGACTCTACATTTGCCTTCAAATGCGGGATCGACACGTGCACCGAGAATAACATTAGAATAACAATCCATATCCTCCGTGAGTGACTTGGCGACCTCTTGAACGTATTTTAAGCTCATGTTTGGTCCACCAGTAATGTGAACCAATGCGCTATGTGCTCCATGGTAATCGACATTTAAAAGTGGATGATTCAATGCTTCTTTTACAATCGTGTCCACTCCAGCATCCTCATCAGCTTCACCCCAAAGCATGACCGATAGACCTCCGGAATCCATTACAGCTTTCATATCAGCAAAGTCAATGTTTATCAAAGAGGGAACCGAGATTGTTTCAGAGATTCCTTTTACTGTTTCTGCAACCAACTGATCCATAACGGAGAACGCTTGGTTGATTGGTAGGTTTGGAACGAATTCAAGCAATCGATTATTGTCAAGGACGACGGTACTATCTGCAGTAACTCGTAATTTATCAAGTCCCTCATCTGCCTTTACTAATCGAGCGCGTTCTACGTTAAAAGGTGTTGAGACCATACAGGTGACGATCGCTCCGAGTTTCCTTGCAATTTCAGCGACCACAGGTGCAGAACCTGTCCCTGTTCCACCGCCCATACCTGCGCAGACAAACACAAGGTCCGCTCCAGAGAGCATTTCTTCAAGTTCTCTACTGGATTCTCGAGCAGCACGTTCTCCCATTTCCGGGAACCCTCCTGCACCAAGCCCTCTAGTAAGGTTTTTCCCGATAAGGAGTTTTTTATCAGCGTCTACGAGATCAAGCGCAATTTTATCGGTGTTGATGGCAATGGTATCTGCTCCTTTGACACCTAATTTATGAAGTCGGGTTATTGTGTTTCCTCCGGCACCACCACAACCAACAATAACAATGCGTGCAGCACCAAAGAGTCCGTCATCAACCTTCAGCTTACTTTCTTCATTAGTTTTATTTTCTATCGCAGCCTCAACAAAGGACTGTATTTTATTTTCGGCCATTTCTTTGTTCCTCCTATTCTGGTAGTTGGGAAGGCCGTCCTAGAGGACGGCCTTCACTAAAGGGGTGCATCCCATCCCCTGCTTTTACATTGATTTTATTTTTTCATGTAAGGTTCTATAGCAGCGGCCGCAGCTTCCAATTCTTGGATTTTCTTGAATTTGTCGGCTTTTGCAAGAATACGGGTTGTATGATTGTCTATATATTCTTTTACCGCATGCCGCAATACCTCAGACCGTGTTGAAAATTCGCCAAGTCGAATCAAAAGATCGATTTGTCTGAGATCGATTTGAGGTAATCGGATTGTTATGCGGTCGTTTTCCATAGTTCTCCTCACATTTTTTAGTGCCTGCCAGAAAGACGTCATTTTTGTGTCAAGCGTACGTCATGTGTACGTCTGACAAATGCCAAACGACATCATTTGTCTGACAAACGTAGAAACGAATACGTCCTTGTGTTTATATAATTTTCTATTTTTTAGGAGCTATACAAACGAACCAACCAATGAATTTTTAAATGCAAAAAATCTTTTTTTCTATCGAGAAATCTGTAAAAATGTTGATTCAATACACTGAAGTACGCAGGTACTAATGCATGTACTAAGACTTGTAAAGGATTTTTAATTTTAAAAATTTTATAAAAACATTGTCATTCATTGAACAATACGACCGAACGCGACCGTTCCAGAAATCTTTTCTATCTTCACTTTCACGGTAACGCCTTTCATCGCCCCAGGAACATATACGACGTACTTATCAAAAAACGCTACGCCATCGCCCCGCTTACCAATATCCTTTATCGTAAGTTCGTAGATTTCTCCTTCTTTAAAAATCTCGCGTGGAACTATTGTTTTCCTTTTTTTCATTGAACCAATCGATCGAAATGCACCACACGCATCACAACGAATTAAAAGCGTACGATCCTTTTTTACTAAATGGGTATCAGGTCGATTGCATTCAGAGCAAATCACATAGGTATTGACATACTCATCAAGTCTATCCTGAACGGTCCTAATCGGGATTTTCCCCTGAAAGATAACACGACCATTCGAGATCTCCCCAGCAGTACCAACACTACCAAGTAAAAATTTTAAGAAATGATCTGCATCACGATTCAACACGTCAATGATTTTATCAAAATTCTTCAGAACCGTGGTGTTTCCTTCATAGAACACATCGACTTTCGGTACCTTAAAACGATCATCATCAACCCGTTCTTTTACCGTCGCACTATGTACGCGTTTCAGTAATTCACTATAGTTTAACTTATTCATATTGTAAGATGGCGAAATGCAAAGACAGATAAAAATCTTCCGTAAACAAAAAAAAAAAGAGAAGAGATAGAAAAAATACTTCCTACAGGTCTGACTGAGTAGGGTGTATACGTGCACCCATAATGAAAAAACCATCTTTCATTGCCTGTTCAGCAAGGTCAACTTGCGTGGTATAAATCTTTTTGTTTTCTTTTGTCCAATACCAAATGAATTCGGACATGAACTACTCTCCCCCAACCAATTTGGTTGTAAAGCAAGAAATCAACACTTCCTTATATATTTTTTTAAAAAAAAAGGTGGAAATGTTTAAGTGTGTACTATCTTTGATAAGTATACACCATTATCAGTAAATCCTACTTTTCGGTAGTACGGTTTTACACCAACCCCACTGAGTACACATAACCGTTTTTTCCCCACCTGTTCAGAACAAATACGTTCTGCTTCATAGAGGAGTTTTTTACCATAACCACGATGTTGGTATGCTTCGGATGTTCGCTCACCAAGAGATGCTTCACGGCCAAGTACTTTTAGCTCACGTATAATCATACAAGGTTCATCTTGGAGCTCTGAACGATGCGAGGTTGCTACATCTCGTAATCGCAAATAACCAACGATAACGTCCTGTGTTACATCCTCAAGGGAAATGAAATACTCCTCGCTGTTGCTAGCAGTGTACCGACGATGAACACAGCGAAGCGATAGATCAGTCAACATCTTTGTTTTTTCGGCAGATACATGTCCAATTTCTCGGCATCGAATACACCGACAGGGGGTCCCATGCCTCTGCATTTCTTTTTCAACGTATTGTCGAAGATTACTTTTTTTAATCCCCGCACAAATTTCCTGTGATGGGATATCTCGCTGTATTCGTTGTATTCGAACCCATTCAGGAATATCTTTTTTTATCCGAGCGATGAGAAGGGACGCTTGCTCTGTAGTGAGTGGTTCATATTTTCCCTCCCTCCAAAGATCGTATAGTTTTGTTCCTTTAATAATGAGTGTCGGATAAATCTTGATCATGTCAGGTTTGAAGTTCTCATCAGTGAAGATCGAGCGGAAGGTTTGTATGTCTTTTTTTTCGGTGCTTCCCGGCAGTCCAGGCATCATATGATAACAGACTTTTAAACCTGCGTCTTTCGCGATTCGAGTCGCAGCGATAGAATCAGAAACCGTATGCCCCCGTTCGATTCCAGATAAAATAGTATCGAAAATAGTTTGTACACCTAACTCAACTCGTGTTGCACCTAGGGACAACGCATGGTCAACATGTTGTAATCGAAACCAGTCTGGTCGTGTTTCAATAGTCAATCCTATACACCGTGATGATGCAGTTTCGTTTTTCTTTTTTGCAGTATCTACTGTCTGTGATCGTTGAGTATTCAGGGCGTCGTAACATCGTTTTACAAACCATTGCTGATATGCTGGTAGACGAGCAGTAAAGGTCCCTCCCATGATAATCAGGTCAACTTTATCAGTCGCATGCCCAATCGCATGAAGTTGCTCGATCCGACTTTGTACTTGTCGATACGGGTCGAAATTGTTACAGCAGGCTCGCATTGCAGCAGGCTCATATCCGGTATAGCTTTGTGGTGTATTACGCTCTGGTCCACCCGGACAGGGAATACATTTTCCATGAGGGCAGACCTCTGGTGATGTCATGGCAGCAATGATTGCTACACCGGAAAGAGTACGGGTCGATTTCTTCCGCAGTAAGGAATATGCCATTTGATTCTCTAATCGATCTGCAGGGAGATACGCAAGTATTTCACTGTCTCGCGGTATCGTCCGTAGTTTATATTTCTTACATAATTTAACTTTCATTTTATGTAGTTCGTCTTTAGATTGAATTTCTTTTGAAAGAATCAGTGCAATAATATCTTGGTAAAACGTCATTTGCTGGCCGTATACTACCCTAAGGTAAAAAGGCTTTGTTAGACGCATTAAAAAAAAATTGACACGAAATTTTATTGACAAAGATTCCTAAGTAATGATTTAGTAATAAAAAAATACTAACAGAAAAGAATATATCCTGTTATCTTAAGTGATGAATGTGTTTTTTCTACAATATATATCTCTGCTGATCAAACTCAAAAACACCCAGAATTTCTTGGGTGGGGATATATTGTAGGACGATAATTCCTGTACAATTCGTCAGAATGTCACCTGCTGTGACGTTACCAACCGGTAATGGATCACAACTGCCCGCTCCGATTTGGTCAATGTCACTCCAGAGAACATCATTAGAATCAATTGAAAGTACCTGTACGGTCTTATTTGTGGTATCTTGTTGAAAAACTATGTTAGGTGTTTGGGGTTGTTGTTGGTTTGGATCAATAAAACCTAAAAGTATGCCAATTTTTACCCAGCGAAGAAGCCGAATACCCCAGGTCATTGTCCGCCAGAGTGTAAATTTCGACTGAGTATATATAAATAAGAGAGTACTTACTAATAAACGAAATACTCGATAATTATATATCTTCCAAAAGATTTTTTCAAGCAATGTTTGATTGTCACTTTTCGATTGTGGCTCTTGATTTTTATTAACAGATATACCATCCGCTCGTTTGGTAACCAGCGACGAGAACGGTGCGTTTTTCATTTTGTCGACAGCGTGCTGAAATTCTTCAGAGAGCTGCGGATAGTCTTGAGCAAGGGACTGGATAAAAACCACGAGTTCATCAGAATTCATATTCTTTAAAGTATCATATGAAATGATTGAAGATGATAGTTCTTTTTGCACTGTTTGAATCTGAATCGCATTTGTTACTGGAACAAACACTATCAGAAGTATAGCTACAATACTCCCAACAATAGTCCTTCCCTTCATACTATTTCACCAGTAGCATAATATATATGTCTATAATATAAATATTACTATGATTGTTCACAAGTCCCAAAAACCACGTGTTTTTGCATATTGGAGCTCTGCTTGTAAGATGTCACGTAAAAATTTTATTTCCTTTTCCTCAGATTTTGTCAACTCTAGTTTATTGTATCGACTAAGAATACGTGCTGCTGTATCAGGGCCGATGCCACGACCGACTAATGCAAGCAGTGCAAATCGCCCGTAGCTCAATACGAGACTTGCGTTTTTATGTAAACGTTGAACTTCTTTGTTTTCTTCACTGGTTCGATGTTTCTTTGAAAGCAATGGAAGAAATTTTTTATTGTACCGTCGAATAACTGCGATTTTAATCGCACCACATTTCGAACACGTTGGTTGCATGGAGGTACGATCTACAACCGTATTCCATGAATGATGACAGTTGGTACACACCATAGAAATATCTGCGTCTTCTAATCGTTTCTTCAGCGCCATAAGAATGGATCGATCTGCACGCTGAGGAACCATAAGCCCTCGGATTGTCTCAAATCCAGTAAGTGATATCGGCGATAATCCTTGGATATGGATTGTGATGTCGCCTCGTTGTATCTTTTGTAATATCTGAACTGTACGTTCAATATCCATACGTTCCCACAGGAGTTTATCCAGTGCCTCTTCAAGGATTAATGATTGTTCAAAAAGACCGAATAATCGTTTCATTCCAATTGTTTTATAATCGAAGTCTTTACGTAGTGCACCGAATTTTCGTGCAACATGAACTAATTGCCAACGAAGGTACGTTGAATTTCTCAGAATCGTTTTCATGAGATACTCCAACGTCTCTGGTTTTATAGTGAAAAGAATTTCTTTGATACGTTCAGGAGGGATACGACCGGGTAGTTCGAGATTAATTCGATACGAATCACTGTTAATTCCTATACTTTCACCAACGGCTTGTGCTAGCATTGCAGAGATCAATCTGCCAAGAGTCTCATTGACTTTTGTGCCACAACAGGTGTTGAGTACCATGGTTTTTTCATCGACATCAAGGGTAATCGTGGTATCATCAGGTACAACAAATCCTTGTTTTTTTTGGGTTTCGATGTACGCGACGAACTTCTTCATAGATTCTGCATCACAAGGGTATTGAGAGATTTCCTTGTTTTCCGCGGCAAATCTCCGTAGCATTCCTACTTCTTGGGCTACCTCAAATGGTACTGGGATGTCTTCGCCAGCCCACGAGGGGATAGTCCCGATTTCCTTAATAGGAGAGACCAACAGTTCGGTATCTTCACGCTTAATAATCATCCATGGTCTCCCGCGAAGGATAAATTTTTCTCCCTCAAATCCGCTACTCAAAACGAAGCTTTCATCAAGAGTACCAATAGATTTCCTTGTGCTAATATCGATAACTGGGTATGTTTTTTCATCAGGTATCATTGAAATATTATCAAGGAAATAATGTCGTGAATTCGTCCGTTTCACTAGGATGATTTCATTTCGTTCTTGCCCCAGCCATATGGATCGTTGATCTTTTAATTGATTTATAACGGACTCATAGAGTGCCCATGAAAGAGTCGAAAAAGGAAAAGACCGTGTAATTATTTGATAAGCGTTTGTTGCCTTAATAGACCCATATTCCAATGCAAGTGAAATAATTTGATTCGAGAGAACCGAGAGAGGGTTTTGCCGCACAGAAAATTTTTCCAATGTTCCTGTAAGCGCCCTACGGGCAATTACTAAACTTTCTGAGAGGTCTTCCGGGTTTGTCGCAAGAATGACTCCTTTTGATGTCTGACCAACCCGATGCCCAGATCGACCAACACGTTGGACAATCCGGGTTACTTCCCTTGGTGAGTTGTATTGAATAACAAAATCAGTATCACCGACATCAATTCCGAGTTCAAGAGATGATGTACATACTAATGATTTTAATGTTCCGTTTTTAAAGTCGTTTTCTGCTTCAATTCTCGCATGTTTGGATAAGGACCCATGATGAACACCGATTTTCTGATCATCTTGCCAGAGGTGAAAACGAGATGCAAGAATTTCTGCCCCATCTCTTGTGTTTATAAACAAGAGCGTTGAGGTATGCTCATCGATGAGTGCTTTGCATCTTTTCAGTAACGCAACCGATATCGGCTCAATGGATAATTGATTCGCAAGCGGATAATCGTCTTTTTTAATAGAAGGCATTTCAACGTTGATGTCGATATGTTTAGTAACATCGATTTCGAGAATCTCAACAGGACGAAACAGTGTTTTTTCTTTACCACCGAGATATCGAGCTACTTCACTTGGCAAACCAACAGTCGCTGAGAGACCAATGCGTTGAAACCCATGACCCTTCTGTTTTGTAAGTTCTAGTAATCGTTCTAATCCTACGGCCAGCTGTACACCACGTTCATCACCAGCCAACTCGTGAACCTCGTCAACAACGACCCACCTGACACTCATCAAATGTTTCCGGATCCGTTTACCAGTGAAAAGGATCTGCAAGGTCTCAGGTGTTGTAATTAACATATCCGGGGGTGACTGTGCTTGTTTGGCACGCTCACTCTGAGAGGTATCTCCATGACGGACTGAGACAGAGATGCCCAGCTGGTTCCCCCAGTCGAAGGTCCGACGAAGCATATCTCTATTCAACGCACGCAGTGGGGTAATGTATAGAATCGAGATCCCTTTTACACTCGTATCAGAAGAAGAGGATTCTTTTGTAGTTAGATACTTATGAAAGATAGGAAGCAATGCCGATTCTGTTTTTCCTAGCCCAGTTGGCGCAATTAAGAGTACATGCTGCCCGTTGAGAATAGACGGAATTGCTTTCCGCTGTGGTTCTGTTGGTTGTTGAATGTTTTTTGCAGAGAGTAATTCTGTTATACGATGATCAAGAAGGTCAAAGACTGATTTCATTGCTTAGAGTGCATTTACCTCCCCTATTAGTATTTTTTCCTAATAAATGATATGATACTATTGAAAAAAAAACAAGGCAATTTCGTATGTTATTATTCGGTCTTTTTCATCGCTAGGCAAATTTCAATCGAGGAAACATTTGATTTCCGACCATCCTCGTTGGTAACGGCTTCAGTTCCGATTTCGATATGTGTCACTTCAGAATTTGTTAAAAATCGGTTGTGTGTTATTTCTGCAGCATCGACAGCTCTGCTAATCGCGTTTCCTCTCGCTTTCAGTACCACCTCAGAATATTCTCCAGAATTTAAAAGGGCCATGATTGCGGTAACATAATTCATCGGTGGCTTGTTTCCAACATAAATGATGTTGCTTTCGGAATCGAGTTTCTTTTTCGCATCCTTAGTCATACCAAATCTCGCTCCCCAGAAAAATGGTTTGCTTTTTGTTCGCTAACAAATTAAAATTCATTCCACTTTAATAAATATTGTGTTTAATTAGAGTACCTTCAATGTATCTTAGATTGTTTTATCCGTAATAATAATGTCGATGTCCGAGTTAACATATAAGTTTTACAAAAAAAGAGAAACTATACAGGTTCTAAATACCGTTTCTGCATCAGCAAGAACTGTTCGTAACGGTTTCTATCTCGAAGAATTACTTTGTCGTCATCCATTTGAATCAACTCAGCAGTTACGAGATATTCTAACAACTTCAAACACTCCGCCGTATTCAATCCTAATGCTTGTTGAATCACATCGTTTGTTACTACCGTCCCACCGTTAAAGCATGCTAATACCTTCTCGATGTCGTTGACTTCTAGTTTGAATTGGTTGTATTCCCGTAGTATCTTCTCTACGTCCACACCTTCAAATTGAATGAATCGACTACGGAGCATTTCCAATATACTGAGGTCGCGTTGCATCACCTCTTGCTGTAGAGGACTCCAACATTTATAACAGAACTTACTGTGCGCATCATTGCGTGTCTGGCAACGCGGACAGTTAATCGGAAGCATTGTGCTCTTTACAGGTTCAGAAGGTTTAGTAGGCGCTCCCGTATCAATTTCAAGAACCGTATCATTCACATCTTCATCCGTCATATGGAGATATACTGCTGGCATTGAACTGTCTCGCCCCCATCCCGCGTAGACCCTCATGATACTCTCCGACATTTTGTGCTTAGCCAGGAAACACAAACGCGAATGTCTCACTATATGAGGTGTTATCCGTTTGGTAATTGTCGTTCTCTCCTGACGTGACTGCAATATCTCCAATACTGAGTTCTCGCCTATACGCCCACCATAATACCTAGGACTGTGAGATATGGACAACGGAGACTCCTTGTCACCCTTATGTAGATTCAACAGTTGACGGACTAATGGTGCACTTGAAGTGAGGCCTACGGTTCTGGTTCCTGTTTTTCCACGAAGTGAAACTGTTATATGTGCGTTATCATCCACGACATCACTTACTTTCAAGTTACAGAGTTCTCCAACCCTGCATGCGGTATCCCATAGAACACGAATCATGGCTCGGTCGCGTATATCATCACATACATCAACTAGCTGATTAATTTCTTCCTCTTTAAGCATGTCCTTTGCTTCTTTGGGTGTGTATGCGTTTCTTGAGTGTCCAAGACCTTCAACGGTATCTGGATACTCCTTACCACCGTTCATCCACTTGAAGAACTTCCTAACGACAATCTTGACGATTTCAACAGAATATTTCGAGTATTTCGATTCAGAGAAAAATTTCTCCACGTCCGCTCTAGTCATCTGTGTGAAGTCCTTACCTATATCCTTTGCAAACTTAATCAG
>DATLAF010000176.1:0-10132 GCA_035527635.1 Thermoplasmatota archaeon
TCTTTGGATGGTATGGGTCAGATAAATCAACCGTGAAAAGTGGATCAACTTGGACAAAGGTGACAAGATACGCTCGATCTCCAAGGAAGCGTGCCGCATAAATGGATTCGCCAGGTGCGATGTTCTCAATCTGGGATACCTGTTTAAGATCTTCATCAAGGATATAGATGTTGTTGCTGGATAGAGAACTTTCCCCCCAGTTGTTTCCAACAGTCGTTGCAATTCTGAAGAATCCGTTATGCTCATCCATGGAGAACTGGTTTAGGATATGACCAAGGACCTCCCCCTGGGCGATATAGGTGACGTTGCCGGTGTTAATGGAGATTTTATGCAGGATTGTGGTTTCTTGATCGTTGACGGATGATGAACCTCCTTCGGTTCGGTATAACAATGGATAGTACGGATAATGGAGTGATGCGAGGAAGATGTTGTTTTTTGACACATACATTGTTTGGGAGCTTCCGAGCATGAAGCTTTTCTCAATGATATCGTTGGTATCAAGGTTCAATGAAATGACATGGGTCAAGGTATCTGAAAGCTCTGGAACATCAACATAGTAGATGTCACCAGCTGAAATGTTTTTACTTACATTATCGATATGGATTTGAGGGATGTTGAGGGTGAAGTTTTTTTCATCAAGAGCATAATAAATATTATAAGTGTATTCTGTTGCGACCACGTAAACGAATTCATCAATTAATCGGGCATCAAAATATCCACCGTCAATCCTGATTTCTTTTATCAGAGACGGGTTGGTTCGTTCACCAAGATCGTAGACATTAATGACGGTTTGTGAGACACCACCCCACCACATACCAGGCCGGGATATCTCCCCTTTAACACCATCTTCGAACAGAGGATAACCGTAAAAACCACCAGAATCTCCAAAGACCACAAGGCGGTCACCACGGATGAAGATGTTATTGATGGTGACATTCGTAATTCTAATCTGAGAAAGAATTGCTGCTCCAAACACTGGATATGCTCTAAGGATATAAACGGTCTGATTTGCGACCACATAAAGGTATGATCCATCTGTTTTCACAATATCAGGTTCGTCAACACCTGCGACCTGTACATTAGTCGTTGAATAGGAAGGAGGCGCCTTACCACCTTGCGTTGCGCCGTCACCGCTAGCTCCTGATTCGGATTTTGAAAACATAAGATTAAGGGAATCGTAATATCGTCCCTGGTTAACTCCTGTTTCGTACCGTTTATGCAGGAATTCAAGAAGTTCATCATACGATTGGAATGTATTCAGTTTATAGGTATAGGCGCCTTTATCAAGTGGTGAAAGACTAATCACTGCCACAAGACTTGCGCAGACCAGCAAACTTACTAGTAATATTCCTGTTAGTTGTTTGGTTTTCTTTTCCATAGCGATCACATCACATTTGAGTTAATTCTGGTTATATCTGTCAGAGTTTATATAGTGTCTGAAAACGTTTGGTAAAAACCAAACAACCCCCCGGTATTGTTTCGGTTATCCCCTGTCTATGTATAAATAGTAATATAATATCATGATTAAGTGATGGGAAAACGAACATTACTGAAGAAAACCGATGTGCTAAGCGCCTCGGAAATCGGTCAGTATCAATACTGCTCATACGGATGGCTGTTACAACGATGTGGGTACGAACCAGAGTCGCCGTTTCTGGAATCAGGCAAACAGGCGCATGTCGCGTTGGGGAATACTCTAGATGGTTTTGAAACAAAGATACGGTATTCACGATGGTACACACTCCTTGGTTTTGTGGTGTTGTGTGTCGCGTTTCTTCTGATTCTTTTCGGGGTGATTTTATAGAGTTACTTTTTTTTGGTATTTTATTGATGATGGGTGCAGTGGTTCTCTTTGCATATGGGATAAGAATACGATCTTCTGTACGGGAGAAAAAGAAATCGTACGGCATCCCTGAGGGAATGATTCTGTACTCTGATTTGAATGTTCCAGCAACACCGTTCTTCTCAAAGCGTTCTCGTCTGACAGGAAAACCAGATTACATTATACGAAGAGAAAACCACGTTATACCAGTGGAGGTAAAATCAGGGGGAGGATCGCATCCGCATCACAGTCAGATACTTCAGCTTGCTGCGTATTGTCAGATCCTAGAGGATACATCAGGAGTGTTTGTCCCTGAGGGTATCCTTGTCTATAATAATGTACCATACACGATTTCGTTTGATCCGAAATTGCGGTTCGAGCTAGAATCAGTGATGAAAACCATGCGAGCCTCACTACGAAGTGGTAGTGTTCAGAGGAATCACCAGGAGGCTGGTCGGTGTCGTCGTTGTTCAATGAGACGATATTGTACTGATGTGGTTCGGGAGGCTTTTTAATTCCATAAAAATAAAGGGTTTTTAGCAAAAGTAATATACTTATCTTGTATTGTAACCAATCTATCTGAGAACGCTATGGGATATAGTATGAAGAAAGGTCATGGCATCGGTTTCGGGAAGGCTATCTTATTTAATGAACATTTTGTCGTATATGGGATCCCATCGATTGTCTCTGCGATTGGGAACTATACGGTTGCAAAGGTCGACCCGTCTGACAAGCTAGGATTCACACTTACGGATAAACGACCTGCGACTCCGAAATATAAGGAAGATAAGCTTGGTCAGCAGAAGGAATCCTTTGACCTGATGTTTAAGAAACTGGGTGTTGACCTTTCAAAAAAAGGAATCAATATAACCCTTGAGGGAAATCTTTATGCAGCCAGTGGTATTGGTGCATCCGCAGCATCCTGTGTCGCTGTCGCCCGTGCGCTTGCTGAATATTTTGAGATGAACCTATCTGATGAGGAGATCAACGACATCGCATATGAAGGCGAGAAAGGGTATCATGGGACGCCGTCCGGTGTGGATAATACTGCATCGACCTATGGAGGATTAATCTGGTTTCAGAAAGGCGATAAGAACATCATCGATCGGATTACATTGTCAAACCCTGTGGAGATCGTCATCGGAAACACTGGGAAGGTGACCGATACGAAGGCAGCGGTTGACGGTGTCAAGCAACGCAAAGAGATGAGCCCGAAGAAGTATCAGGAGGTTTTTGATCGGGCTGAGAACATAGCATATCTTGCGAAACGTGCGATTCATGATAGCTCGTTACACGATGTTGGAAAGCTGATGAATGAAAACCATAAACTACTTCAGCAGATCGAGGTGTCATCTCGTGAGCTTGATTTTCTGGTAAGTATTGCTCGTGAGGCTGGTGCCTTGGGTGCAAAGCTGACTGGTGGCGGCCTGGGGGGGAACATGATTGCATTAACACCAGGGAAAGATCTGCAGAACAAGGTTGCGACCGCCATTGAGAAAGAAGGGTTCCAGACGGTGAAAACCATTATTGGAGCATCTCGAGAGGAAGTAGAGTAAGTATGTATCTTCGTCCGTTTCTTACGCAGCTGGAAGAGCAGGATAAATTGGTTCGGATAAAAAAAGAAGTCTCCGTGAAGTACGAGATTGCTAATATTATGTGCTCTCTAAATGAGAAGCCAGTGATTTTTGAGAACGTCAAAGGCTATGAGTTCCCGGTGTTTGGGGGAATTACCTCTGATCGTAATATCATCGCGCAGGGGTTAGGGACGACGAAGGAGAAGTTGATGATGAAGTTGGTAGACGGCCTGCGTCACCCTCAGGTCCCTGAGGTGATGGAGAACGGCCCGTGCCAGGAAGTCGTGATTAGGACTCCTGATTTGAAGAAATTACCTTTATTATTTCATTTGAATGGTGACGGTGGAAGGTACGCGACCGCGACCGTTGCGACCATCAAGGACCTGCAGACCGGTCGGAATGTCGCGTATCATCGGTTGATGGAGCGGGGACAAAACCGGTTTACTGCACGGTTGATAAAGGGTCGGCAGACACGAACGACATATGATCGAACGGCAGATGATTTGGAAATGGCGGTATGTATCGGCAATTCTATCTCCGTGATGATTGCTGCATCGCTCGGCCCGCCGTCTGGTGTTGATGAGTTTTCTATTGCAAATGCCTTATATCCTATGAAGATGGTGAAATGTAAAACGAAGAAACTTGAGGTCCCCGCGGAGTCTGAGTTCGTCATCGAAGGTCGGTTGACCAAGGAAGTGGATAAGGAAGGTCCGTTTGTTGATTTGACAGAGACGCGTGATTTCGAGCGTACAGAACCAGTGTTCGTCGTGGATTGTATCACGCATCGGAAGGATGCGATGTATCAAGCGTTGATCCCTGGGCGGCTGGAGCATAAGACACTCATGGGGATGCCGAAAGAGCCGACGATCTATGCAGAGGTCAGCAAGGTTGCTGCTTGTAAGAATGTCCTGGTGACGATGGGTGGTGGCTCATGGCTACATGGAATAGTGCAGATTTCCAAGAAGCATCCTGATGATGGGAAGAAAGCTATTGACGCAGCTTTCAATGGACATAAAAGCATGAAACATGTCGTAATCGTCGATGATGATGTTGACATTTATAATCCAAATGAGGTGGAATGGGCAATCGCAACCAGGTTCCAAGCAGGCAAGGACCTGGTGGTGAAACAGGACCAACCAGGTAGTTCCCTTGATCCGTCCTCGAAGCAGGAGGAAGGGAAGAAAGCACTCACCGATAAGGTCGGGGTGGATGCAACAATCCCGTTCGATGTTGACAAGAGTAAATATGAGATTGTGAAATATTCAAAAGTGAACCTTGATGATTACCTTCGGTAGAGGAAAATATAAGGTGTGGCTTAAGTACGAGAAAATCGGTGATGATCTGGTTTTTTTTCTCGGTGGAGGAGAACGTTCTCATATCGGTGGTGCAGTGATTGGAGAGCCTGGGAAGAAAATAAAAGTGGTCCGGTTGACCGGTCATTTTGATGATATTGTTCTCCTACCAATTGCAAAAGCAGCCTGTAAGAAATACAAGACGAAGGTAGTCGCCATCGGCGGGGTGCATGTGAAGAAGGCAACAAAAGAGGAAATTGATCTGCTGGTGGAGAATTGTAAGAAATTGGCGAAGAGAATTTGATGGATTAATGATTAAATATTCGTTTAGTGACCAGAGTAGCATAGCTTCCTTTGGGTAATGAAAACTCCACCTGTATCTTATAGCGTATCCTGTTTGCTTTGCTGTTGATTTCATCTCTTTGTGGTTCTGAGATCGTACAACCCTCTGGAATAAGCAATATCTGTCGTGCCCGTGTTTTAAAGAAATTCCCGGTTTCATTCTCAATAGCAAAATCAGCAAGAGAAAGATTCTCTTTTGCAAGCACATGGCCAACAATCCTTTGTTCACCTTCAGAAAACAACATAGTCTCACTGATTGTTTGAAATGTTTGTGGGATGTTTTCCCTTTCCGGTTTGGTAAGATTTGTATAAAAAAGTAACGCTCCTATCCCATATTCAACGGAGTACAACTTTTTTTTCTCAACACCCTCTTTTACTATTTCTTTAACACATTCATTCCATAAATAACTCTGGTATGCGTTCACAAACATCTCCCGGAGGTGCGCAGGAATCTTGCGGTATGCTGCTAACCAGCTCTTCGTCTGTAATTACTCTTTAATTACGAGTGCAAAAGTCTTGTTGTTCACTCGTACCTTTGATAAATCATCCCAACACGAGAGTATCTTTCGTTTCTCATCCTTACTCTTCTTTGATTCAGATTTCTGATACGCGGTCAAATATTGCTTCACCGCAGTTCCATACTGTTTTCGTACGATATATTTACCAATAAATCCCTGATCAATGACGCTTCCAAACCGTTGTGAATCAAAATAATTCGGCACACCAGACAGAGGAATTTCTGCTGCATTCCTATAAATACCGTCTAGTTCGTCCTCACTTACATCGCGTACCGTAATCATAAACCGGTTTCCTACAAGATCACCAATCTTGATCTTCTTCCGAACGTACCCAACATACGTAAGAACCATCGATTCCATCTTCAGACCTTGGACATTGTATTTTGTCGGAACAGACACATATTGCCGAGCCAGTGCATGCTTATCCTTTAATCCCGCATACCCGATCTCAAATAGGGAAATGCGAAGCCGCTGTGCAATCCGACGAATCGCATCAAACGTGTCAACCTGCTGCGTCTCAAGTAAAAACACCGTATGCTCGTCCTTCTCAGCGGACATAGCAAAGTTCGGTATTTCCTCAACAACGAAATCAGTAGGCAGCTGCTTTAACTTCATAGGTAAAACAAAAACACTAAAATAATCAGAGCATATAACCCTGTGCATACGGGGGTTAGTATCATATGTATCTATCGAAAGAAGAAGAAAAAATCCTCCATGGAGAACAGGGGGAAGTCCCAGAACGCATGCTCCGATTGCTTGTTCAACTCGGTGATATTTACGGAGCGGACAAAATGATTCCAGTCGGTTCTGTACAAGTCGCTGGTGTCTCCTACAAATCCATTGGAGACCCAGGAACCGAGTTCCTCGAGGACCTTGCAGTTAAAGGAGCAAAAGTAAAGGTCTTAACGTTCCTGAACCCGGCTGGTATGGATCTGGAAAACTGGGAGGCTCTGAAATTCCCAAAAGAGTTTGCAAAAAACCAGCTGCGGGTCATTGACGCCTTCAAAAGCATGGGTATCGTGATCACGGCGACCTGCACGCCGTACCTCGCAGGAAACCTCCCGCGGTTCCGCGAACACATCGCTTGGTCAGAAAGTAGCGCAATCTCATTTTCCAACTCGGTGATTGGCGCACGGACAAACAGAGAAGGAGGACCTTCTGCACTTGCTGCAGCTATACTTGGGAAAACACCAAACTACGGGTACCATCTCTGGGAAAATAGACAACCTACCATCAAGGTAAAGATAGAAACCGATCTTATTTTCGACGCGGACTTTGGTGCACTTGGGTATCATGTTGGTAAACAAGTAAAAAACAAAATCCCGTACTTCACCGGAATAAAAGACGCTGATACAGATCATCTTAAAGCATTGGGTGCAGCGATGGCGGCATCCGGAGCTGTCGCTCTCTATCACATTGAAGGACTCACCCCAGAAGCAGACCTGGTGAAAAAAGATCACCTTGAGACCATCACGGTGACAAAAAAAGAGCTTGACGAGGCATACGCGAAACTCAACACCGGCAAAGAACCTGACATCATCATCCTCGGCTGCCCACACGCCTCCCTACGGGAAATATCATCTGTTGCTGAGAAACTCAGAGGAAAACATTTAAAGAAACCTGTCTGGGTATGCACCTCCCGGATGATGAAAGAAGCAGCAGATCGCATGGGGTATTCCGACATCATTGAAAAAGCAGGAGGACACATCGTTGCTGACACTTGCATGGTCGTCTCACCTATCGAAGAGATGGGATTCAAGACCACCGGAGTTAATTCGGGCAAAGCAGGTAACTACCTGCCTGGGTTCTGCAAACAAAACGTGTATTTCGCAAATCTTGATAAACTCCTGGAGGCAGCCACATGATGAAAGGAAGAACCATTTCACCAGGGAAAGTCAAAGGAACAGCCCTGGTCTCAAAAGACCCTATCGGGTTCTATGGCGGTATCAACGTCAAAACCGGTATCGTCATCGAAAAGGGTCATCCTCTTGAGGGAAAAAACGTCAAAGACAAGATCCTTGTCTTCCCCTGCGGTAAAGGTTCTACCGTCGGGTCCTATGTTATTTATGGGCTGCAGAAGAACGGTGTCGCGCCAAAAGGAATCATCAATAAAGAAACAGAAACCATTGTTGCAACAGGGGTTATCCTCGCAGGGATTCCTTGTGTAGATAAAATCGATATTGACCAGATCAAAGACGGAGACACCGTTGTTCTAAACGCAGATAATGCGACTGTTGAAGTAGCCTGTTGACCTTATAACAATGCACGCATATTCCAGGACACACCAATTCCATGGACAGGAACTTGATGGTCACCATTCGTATCAGACCAGGAAATCGTTCCATCAATGGTGCAATACCCGATTTTCATGCCCATATACGTGGGAAACTTCCATATCTTATTTGTCGCATGGGTAAGGGACAAGTCTCCACTTAATGTTGTTTTCGTTCCATACAACAAGGACTGACTGATCACATACAGCGGATTGACGCTAGGGTCTGCTTTAATGCTGAATGCAGAGGGGAGTTTCACCAATGGGAACACCTTTTCATCCTTCTTGGTGATTTTCAGGTTCACATCCTTTAACTCTGTATAAGTTACTCCGCGATCGGTCGTAATCAAGAGGGTACTAAACGGATCTAGTGTTGACAAGGCTCCAGATACAGCTTGTGGACTTGGAAGATAATTTGCTGCGTAGATGCTCCAGCCATTATCTAAATTAAGAGAGAACCAATCCCAACCACCGATTGCAAGTCTGGTGATCGCATGCGGAGTCCAGGAGTGCTCATGCGAACCTGTTCCCTTCACGGCGTAAGCCTGGCCATCAATCGTGACCGTACCAGACACATCACAGCCAAGTAATACATAGTTTGCAACCTCGCTTTCAGATTTATCAAACGCTTGTGTCCCGACTGCCCATACCGGTAGAGACCAGGCAGAATAATCCAAATCTATCATTATATCATGTCCTGCATCAATATCAGAATCTTCTGCATGGACATGCCAACGAGGGTACGACCCTTCCGCCCAGGAGTTATCAAACTGAACCTTCACCCCGGGGGAACTAGCAATAAGCGTCCCATCCTTCAGGATTCCGAGATAATGCTCTTTGTTTATCATCCCGCCATAGGTTTCACTGTTGTTGCCAAGGACGCTAACAACAAGCAAATCTGGTTTATTTGTCCCAAGCAAATCACCACGGGCCATATGATTAAAACTCACTGCGATGACCCAATCCTTCAACTGGCTTTGGCTATCATTAAAAACAGCGTTAAAATACCACCATTCGCGAGAGATACGCAGCTCGTTAAAATGTACTCCTTCATCCGCCGCTGAAACATCGCGTCGATACGCGGGGATAAGAGAGGTTGGTGGAGTTGGAAGTTGAACCGGTGGCAGAGGAGTGACCGTGCTGGTATTATTCCCAGGGGGAGAAGTATGAACATCTGGGAGAATCGAGCTGATATAATCTGCCTTATAGAAAAAAAGCGTAGAAACTACGATGAGTGCTACGATGATAATCGTATCTATCTTTTTAAATTTCATTCTCCACCAAACGATACCGTTATATCATGGTTCTGACGGGAGGATATTAATAGTTATCTGTACAGTTATTACCCATTTACACCGCGCGCATATTTTTATTAATACAGCGAACAATTACCCCCATCTACTCGTGGAGGTATTCTATGATAGAAAAACGCGATATTGAGAACTATTTTTCAGAGCTTGCATGGATACAAGATAAAGATTTGAGAAAAAAAGTCGTTGATGTATGGAAAACCGCTGCTGATCGAGGAGGATGGCAAAAGCTCCAGGAAATTCCATTCACCCTTTTATTTGAGAACTCCGGGCTGCTTGTCGATCATACGAAAAGGATCACAAAACTTGCTTGGACCATCATCAGTGCTCGAGAAGAACCACTCAATAAAGATTACCTGATTGCAGGTGCGCTGCTTCATGATGTCGGCAAACTCTTGGAATATGAGATGAAAGAAGGAAAAATAATAAAAAGTTCTTTTGGGCAGAAAACACGTCATCCAGCATCTGGTGCACAACTCGCTGAGGAATGCAAGGTGCCCAAGGAAGTCGTGCATATCATCGCTGCTCATTCCCATGAAGGAGATACAATGAATCGGACACCAGAGGCAATTATTGTTCATCATTGCGATTTTATAGACTTCGAAATCAAAAAAAGGAAGTGAACTTGTGAAAGTGACAAACGCTGCTGGGAGAATCGTTGAAACGACGATGGGGAGTACGACATTTAAGCCATTTGCAGGCGCACGGAAGTACGGGTTTGAATCAAAACTAACCACCTTGGAAAAAGCGTTGAAGAACTGTAAGGTGAAAAACGGGATGACCGTTTCATTTCACCATCAGCTCCGCAATGGAGACTTTGTGGTGAACCAGACACTTGCTGCCATCAAAGAACTCGGTGTTAAAGATATTCGTCTTGCGCAGACCGCTTTATTCACAGTCCATCAACCTGTGATTGACTATATCAAAGAAGGGGTGGTCAGCCGTATTGAAGGGAGTTTAAACGATACAGTGGGAGATTATATCTCGAAGCATCCATTGAAA
>DATLAF010000177.1:0-3481 GCA_035527635.1 Thermoplasmatota archaeon
GACATGGTATAACAGTTGTTGATGATCGCCAACAAAAGCTGCCGGGGTTCGCCGCCGAGTGAGATACGGCAAGACTGAAGGGCTTGCTGAGGAACGAAGGCGGAACGGGGTTATAGGGGTGGAGCCCCTATTTCATTTATCCATATTTTCTTTTTCACAGCAAACTACTAAAAGAACGAGATATTCTGCTTACGTTGTTCTGTTATATCTTGAGGTTTTCATGACCATTCAGTGTTTGAAATGTAAGAAACCCGCAATTACCTTCATTCGGTATAGCGGTGCTCATCTCTGTACAAATCATTTTATTGAATTTGTTGAACGGCGGGTAAAAAAAGATATAAAAAAACAGGGAAAGACAAATGATGATACAACCATGGGTATTGCTCTGTCTGGGGGGAAAGATAGTACTGTGACGTTGTATCTCATGCATCAGATTTTCTCAAAACACACCAACGTAACGTTGCATGCGATCACGGTGGATGAGGGTATCGTCTCATATCGTGACGAAAGCCTTCCTCTCGCCCAGAAAAATTGTAAGAAATTAGGTATTGAACATCATATCATCTCCTTTAAGCAAGCCATTGGGATAACAATGGATGAAATCGCATTACGTCATGATGAGTTAGGGGAATGTAGTTACTGTGGTGTGTTTCGTAGATTTTGTCTGAATACGAAAACAAAGGAACTTGGGATCAATAAACTGGTTACCGGACATAATCTTGATGACATGGCTCAATCGATACTGATGAACTTTACCAATGGTGATATGCAGAAACTTGCGCGTCTTGGGCCTCATTCAAGAATCCAGTCTGGTCTTGTACCAAGGTTACTGCCTTTACGTATTATTCCTGAGAAAGAAGTCATGTTGTATGCGTTGGTAAAAAACATTGAGTTTCATAACGCAGAATGTCCCTATTCGACACGAGCGTTACGCGGTTCTTTCCGCAGCATCATAGACGGTCTTGAGGAAAACACCCCGGGGACTCGGCATAGTATCTTGAATAGCTATGAGAGCATCAAAGATTTGTTACTTGCACAATATCCTGCTATGAAACTGAATGCGTGTCCAAGCTGTGGTGAGCCGACTTCTCAGAAGATGTGTAAAACCTGTCTTTTGAAAAAGAGGATCATGTAAGGTTTTTACCCCTGTTTAACATCAACAGTTAATGTGCAGAGGGAACCTAATCGTGCTTCAAGGATGTCGCCTTCTTTTAATTCTCCGACACCTTCTGGTGTTCCGGTTAGGATAAGATCTCCGCGTTCTAAGGTCATGATTTCTGAAATAAATGAGATAATGCTCTCCACTGAATAGATCATCTGGTTTGTGTTTGCGTTCTGTTTGGTAACACCATTGATTTTCAAGATTAGATCAAGCTTCTGTGGGTGTGGTGCTTTTTCTTTTAACACTGCATCACTCAGGGGTGCAAACGTGTCAAATCCTTTGGCAATCGTCCAAGGCAGGCCGTTCTTTTTTGCTTTGTATTGTATGTCCCGAGCGGTGATATCAAGGGCAACCAGATATCCTAACACGTACTGGAGTGCTTTTTCTTCGGCGATATATCTTCCTTTTTTTCCAATGATGATGCCAAGCTCAACTTCATGATGTAAGCACCCTGATCGCTGAGGGATGATGATTGTTCCGTGATTGAAAATAACTGAACTTGTTGGTTTCAGAAAAAGCAAGGGGTCTTCCGTCACTTCGGTGTTCATTTCTTGTGCGTGTTCTTTGTAGGTTCGGGCAAGGCAGATGATTTTTCCGATGCGTACGTGTTTTGCGCAATCCTGAAACCGGTAGGTGAGCATATGAACACAACATAGAAACAGGTGTTAATAGGTTTTGTGAAACTAACTCAGGTACTTGCCAAGCGAAAAGCAAAAAGGAGAAGTATTATAACCATATTTCATAATTACAACCTGATTTGAAGACCTTGAAGATTACGGAGAGAGACTGATGAATAAAACATTGATCGTATTAGGTACTGGGATCTGGGGGGTTCTTATCCTTTTAAGATTTGTTCCCCTTGGTGATGAATCAAATACTTTATTACTTATAAATATCCTTGAAATCGCCGCTTTCATCATTACCGTCGTCGGTATTATCAGGCGAGGCTAAAATTAGTATGATGCGATATCGCCTCATCTTTTCTTTTTTCGTTTTCTGATTTTCAACTATTTTTTCAATATTTCTCTTTATCAAAACATGGTAAAATAATTTTCGATAACGCATGTACAGAACCCGGGTAACAGGTGTACAACAACTCCTTAATACAGAGAGAAACAGAAGGGTATTCACGGTGAGAAAAGATGAATACCTTATTTATGAAGGCATTAAAAAAAGGCTTTGACATGAGCAAAGAAGATGCAGCCGCGCTTGCTCAAACAGTTCAGACGGTGTTCAAAGGAAAGAAAGAAGTCGAGGATATGTCGCTTCATAAGGATATTCGCTCGATATTCTATGAGCTCCATCAGAAACACTTACTCTATCTAAGACGAGAGGAGGTTAGTGAGAAAGGGAAATTCATTCGTAAGTATTACTGGTCATATAACACCGATGGGATCCGTGCTGAAGCATATCGCAGGCCTATCGAGGAACCACCCTACGAAATCTATAAAAAGATCCCTGAACAAGCCTGGCTTTTACATTCATGTAACACCTAGATTTTTCTAGGTCTTCTTTTTTTTTACTCGTATCCACCGATTTTCAGACTTGGGTCACCAAGGAAGATATGGGTTTGGACGATTTTTGCGTCATATCGATTTGTGTCGACAGGGAAATTGTGGGCATAGCCGGTCACGACTTGATCATAGGTCTGTCCGAGAACCGTGATGTTTTCTTGGTTGTACAAGCGGAAGAATTTCACCTCGAACCATCCATCCGAGCCTTGGACACAGTCAGGGATGCCATCATGGTTGTAATCACCGATGCTTACTCCACCATATCCGCTGCTTCCAATAGATGCGATTGCGCCTCCGTGGACTTTAATGAATGCCCAGCTCCAACATTCCAGGGCGTAGTTGTATTTCCAGTATGTCCCCAACCAGGTTGCGTTAGCTTTGAAGAAGTTACGTCTTTCTGTGAGCAGGCCAATGATGAAATTCATTGGTGTCGCATCGATTTCACTATTATGGCAGCCACCGATCATCAATATGGGATACATGTCGTTGTTGGTGAGTTTTGGCATGTCTTTGTTTTTATATTGCCCGGTCCAGTTGACGTAATCACCGTTGTTGTGGGTTGCCCATGATTTCGGGCTTCCATGGCCACAGAAATAGAGAAATCCGCATCCTTTGCTGATCTCGTTATGGATTGCATCTGTCGTAAGATTACCTAAGGACGCCCAGAGTTTGACCGGAAGGAACTGTGGCATATATTCTAAGGCTTGCTGGGTAGCGACTTCTCCTTCGTTATAATCTGTTCCCTGTTCCCAGCTTTTATCAAAGGTGTCCCCACCAATCAGTACCATTCTCTTGAACCAGTCTG
>DATLAF010000178.1:0-10075 GCA_035527635.1 Thermoplasmatota archaeon
CGATGGAAAAACACAAGTAGTTGTACAAGGCGCAACCGGTCATCAAGGTCAGTTTCATATCGAGGAAATGCTTCATTTTGGAACCAAGGTTGTCGCAGGGATCACCCCAGGAAAACAGGGCGAAGAGGTCCATGGCGTACCGATTTTTAATACCATGGGAGATGCAGTTACGAAAACTAATGCGAATACGTCGTTGGTGCTAGTCCCAGCCCGATTCGCCAAGGATGCTGTTTTCGAAGCACTTGACGCAGGCATAAAAACAGTTGTAGTGATTACTGAGAATATCCCTTTCCATGATGCCATGGACTTTGTCCATTATGGGAAATACAAAAATGCTGTTATAATAGGTCCGAATTGTCCAGGGATCGCAAGCCCGGGGAAGAACGTAAAAGTCGGAATCCTTCCCAGTGGTATTTTTATCAAAGGCCATGTCGGTGTTGCAAGCCGATCAGGTACGTTAACCTATGAGATTGTGAACTCGCTAAGCGAACAAAAGATTGGTCAAAGTACTTGTGTTGGACTTGGTGGTGACCCGATTATTGGAACCACGTTCATCGATGCCTTAGAAGCGTTTGAAAAAGATAAAGAAACCAAAGCCATAGTCCTTGTCGGTGAAATTGGCGGCACCGCTGAGGAGGATGCCGCTGAGTACATCACTCAACATATCACCAAACCTGTATTTGCGTTTATTGCCGGAAGAACCGCTCCTCCTGGGAAACGAATGGGTCATGCTGGTGCAATTATCGCTCGTGGAAAAGGAACCGCAGAGTCAAAGATAAAAGCGTTTGAAAAGGCAGGGGTGAAACTCGCTCGTTTTCCTACGGAGATCGCTGATCTTGTTGAGAAATATTGTTAATTATGGGATTTCATAGAGTATATAATAAAAAGTAATTATTCGTGTAATATACAAGAGATAATATTTTTTTCGAAGGTATATAATCGACAAATTCTTTTTAAAAAAAGGAATATTAAGCATACTCTTTTATAATGGAAAAACATTTTGTTTATGAATTTCGTAGATTTACGGAGGAGATTATGAAAACAATAGCATATTTGGAAGGAACAGACCCTGAGTTTTTAACTAGACTTGTATGTAGAGGTTACAGAACGTTACCGATTGGTAACAAGGCTGATGGTCGAGGAAAATACATTGCCTATATTTCGGTAGCAGATGAAATTGACCTTATCGTGGGATATTTTCATAAAGTATCTCCTCATCCAACGGTTACAAATTCTCTGAAAGAATTGTTAACCCCTGGTATTATTCATAATATACCGATTCTACTCCTAGCTCCTGAAGAGGTAAAGAGCGAAGCTGAAAAAATTTTAGCTGAGGCAACAGATAGTACAAGTATTAAAGTAATTGATTCGAAACATCTTATGGAAGAAGCGTTGAAGATGCTGAAATAAGGAAAAAAAACCAGAAGAGTAGTAGATCGATATAGAACTAATTAAAGACGATCTAAAAAGAATAATGGATGGTCAGAGCTATGAAAGAAATTAAGGGGTATACATTTCCAGAAGAGCTATATTATCATAAGGAACATGCGTGGGTAAAAATGGAATCTGATGGCACTGCGCGTATTGGAATGAACGATTTCTATCAAAAGAGCGCAGGGGATACTACCTATATTGATCTCCCGTTTGAAGGCGATGAGGTTACCCAAGGAGAGACCTGCGGAAAGATCCAATCCGCCAAATGGGTAGGGAAATTTGTCTCACCTATTTCCGGTCAGATCGTGAAGGTAAATAACGAACTAGAAGATGATTGCACATTGATTAATAAAAGCCCCTATGAGAAAGGCTGGATCATGGTGGTGAAACCCTCAAAAATTAACGAAGAGTTACCGCACCTTTTCCATGGAGGTCAAGTTGAACCCTGGGTAAAAAAAGAAATAGAAGACGCGGAAAAAAAGAAGAAATAATAGATCAATTATATCTGACTCAGCTCCCTTTCTTTATTACGTGAATTATTTATTTTAGCTGAATCATTACTCTTTCTAAAATAACCTTTTTTGCATCAAATAATACGTCAGGATAAAAAAGGTTAAGTAGGACAGAAAACCTATTAATTACAAAGGAGCTTTAAAAAATGGTTGTATATAAGATAATAGATATTATTGGCACATCATCAAAAAGCTTTTCAGACGCAGCAAAAAACGCAGTAATCGAAGCAACAAAAACCGTACGAAAGATACGACGAGCAGAGGTTACAAAATTTGATGTAAAAATAGAAAATGATACATTGGCGTTGTACCGCGCTGAAATGAAAATATCATTTGAAATAGAACATTAATATCCGAAATCGCACCTATTCCGGTTGTCTATACAATGATTTCCCGTGAGCATCCATAGCAACGATGAGGGGGCCGAAATCTTTTACAGTGAAAATCCAGACTGCTTCTGGCATCCCGAATTCTTCAAGCCAAAACACCATCGGTGTCTCTTCTATGAGTTCCGCTGCTAAAGCACCTGCGCCTCCTGTGTACGCGGTGTAGACCGCACTATGTTTCTGTAATGCCTTCATGGTTCGTTCTCCCATGCCGCCCTTCCCGATAATAATATTTACCCCAAATTTTTCTATAAACTTATCTTCGAAGAGTTCCATCCTCCCGCTTGTAGTCGGTCCAGCTGAGACCACCTGCCATCCGTTCTTTATTTTTTTCATAAGCGGTCCACAATGATACAGTGCCATCTCTGATGGATTAAACGGGAGCGTGTTTTTTTCTTTCTCAAGTAAGGTCTTATGAGCTTCGTCCCTTGCAGTAAAAATATTCCCTGTGATATAGATAATGTCCCCAACATGTAATTTTTTTATCGTTTCAGATGAGACCGGTATGGTGAGATGATATTCCATTTATTGTACCTCCCAAGTTCCATCAGCATGAATCACCATGGTAGAACGTCGATCAGCCCAACATTGCACTGCAATTCCAACAGGAAGACTTGCTGGGTGTCGATGTGCTTTTTCAATGTGAACATCAAGGACGGTAGTTTTTCCCCCTAAACCCATTGGACCGATACCGCTTCTGTTGATTCTTTCAATTAACTCTCTTTCGATGTCAGCAATGATTTGTTCCTGATGTCGTTTCCCTACCGGTCTGAGAAGGGCTGTTTTCGCAAGCTTCATTGAGACATCAGCACCACCACCGATACCAATGCCAACTACGGTCGGTGGGCAAGGGCTCCCTCCTGCTTTGATCATTTCGTCAACAACAAATCTCGTTACTCCTTCGATACCGACCCCAGGTTTCAGCATCCCCAGTTTGCTCATATTTTCACTCCCGCCGCCTTTGGGAAGCGCTGTTATTTGTATCTCGCTTCCTTCACAAAGATCCCACGTAATAGAGGGAATTCCATCACCGGTGTTATCCCCATGATTTTTTCCTGTGAAGGGATCAACCGTGTTTGGGCGAAGAGGAATCTCAACGGTGGCTTGCTTCACACCGTCGATTATCAGTTTTTTTATGGTAGTAATAAATGGGGAATCATTACCAACACGTACAAAGAACGTTTGAGTACCGGTATCCTGGCACATTGGGCGTCCTGATTTTTTTGCTAGCTCTATAGTTTTCAATATTGTTTCAATCTGTATTTTTGCAATACCCTCCTCGACGTCGTAAGCATGTTGTAACGCTGTTATGACATCCACTGGTAACTCCGTTTCTGCTTTCTTAATCAGTGTGATAATACCGGTTTCTATACGTATCTTATTCATCTAGTTTCACCTTTTCTGTCACCCTGATATGAATTTTTATTCTATAGGTTTTTCTATCTGTATTCCGTTGAGCATTTGGCAGTTAGTCTCTCTGCTACCCTGTTCAAAGAAATGAAAAAAATGACGAGATAATAAAAGCTCTATTATGATAAACCATGCCATGTATCATATACGTGTCGCAGGAGTATCTACGGTTATTGAGATGACTTTTCCGCTGCTGATATTTCTTGCTTGATGATTTGACGAAGATTGATACTAAAAGATGTCGGACGAGGCGAGATCCTAGCAAAAAGCATTCAATCTGATGGCGTATTTGTCAATGAGATCGTAAAATCTGATCCCCGGTTACCGTTGGTGGGATTAAAAACTCAGGGTATGGTCGTAAGCTCTCTCAGTATGGAATAAAAGAATGTGTCAACATTCAAACAGTGTGTGTTAAACAATAATAAATACTGTCTTTTCGTATGGCCGACAACAATGTGACTCATTGTTTGTATGGTAGAAAATCTTTCCCTAAGAGTTCTCTTGCGATAATGATTCTCATGATGTTCATCGTACCCTCGGCACCAATGGAATATGATCTGACCCCTCTAATGCCCATCTCAATGGGATATTCCTTGGTATATCCTGTGGCACCAAGCCAGTCCGCTACCTCATTCATCACCTCGAACGCATGAATCGGGGCAAGAAGCTTACACATCGCTGCTGCAAGTGCAACATCTTGGTGAGTACATTTCTTTTCCTTGTACATCTTATCCATTGTCCATGCAGCTTTATACGCAAGGAGTTTCACACTTTCAATGTTACAATAATGCTCTGCCAAGGGAAACTGTATCCCCTCAAACGTCGCAAGAGGACGACCAAAAGACCTCCGTGTTTTGATGTGGTCTTTCCCAAGTTCCAGCGCTGCCTCTGCAGCACCAACACACGTAGCACCAATAAGAACACGAGCGGCATTGAACCCTTCCATGGCGTAATAAAAACCTTTATTCTTTTCTCCAATAAGATATTGATCTGATAGTTTTACATCTTCCATGGAAAAACCGCCGGTAGAGATACCCATGCGCCCCATGTCTTCTAACAATGTTGTTTTTATACCCGGAGTATCTTTCAATGGTACTGCGAAGAAAGAAAAACCTTTATGGCCTTTAGATTTCTCAGTCCAAGCGAGAGTAAGGTGAACACCACCCCAGTTTTTTGACTCAGAGACACCGCTAATAAACATCTTCTCCCCATTTACCAACCAGTGGTCATCTTTTTTCTCAGCTTGCGTTTTGGTTGCACCAACGATATCTGAACCCCCCTCAGGTTCTGTCACCGCGATACCACAAAACGCATCACCAGATGTGATTCGTGGGAGATACTCGGCTTTTGCTGCAGGTGTCCCATATCGACTGAAGATATACCCCCACGCTGATTCAACGAGGTATAGCACAGGAATGGCAAGGCTAATATCTGCACGCCCGAGCTCCTCTGCAGCAATACATGCCATCATCCAATCAATTTCAGCTCCACCATATTCTTTTGAAACGGTCGGAGCAAGCAATCCTAGTTGAGCCATGTCTTTAATGAGCTGTTCAGGGATTTTTTTATTGGTATCAATCTCTCGAATCTTAGGTGTGATCTTTTTCTGAGCGAACTCCCGTACCGTCTTCCTCCAAAGTTCTTGTTCCTCAGTCCATGTGAAATCCATTTAGTTTCCTCCTTTTATGAATGGAATGGTTAGGCTACCGGAAGGCATTATCACAACTCTTGGTTGTCTCCCTTTTGCTTTTATGGTTTTTACTGCATCATCCACTGCTGCTTGTATGTTTCGGTACGGTTTCAACATCGCTTTTTTTACAATAGTATCATCAAGATCGGTAACAGCCCACATATAAGCATGTGCACCAATCTGCGCCATTTTCGCAGCCTTATGGTATCCAAGTTTGTATTCATCATCAAGTATCTCTAGTACCTCTTGTGGTGTCCCTGCTTTGCAGAGAAGATCTAAAAATGCTTCTTCTCCAACACCCATCCGACATTTGGATACTAGCAGAATGATGCCATCGTCTTCCAGCGCTAATTTCCCATTGTCTAACGCTTTTTGAGACTGATAGAGATCGATATCCATCGGATATGGGGCGACCGTAATAACGATATTTCCTTTTTTTTCTAATGGAACACAAAACACCTCGTTTGCATAGCGAATAGCTTCATCAAATGATTTCAGTAAATCACCTGTGGTCACCGCATAGATTTTATGATCCCCCGTCAGGACCGTTTGGATGGAAAAAACATCGATATCCTTTAACACATTCATCGCATCTACCATGTCCTCATGAACAGGATTGCCCTCCAGGGCAAGAGAACATGCATGGGAACTTAAAGCGAGTTTATGGTTCATCTCTATGGTTCGATAGGAAGAAACACCAGGGAGAAACGATTTTCTTCCGCCTGTGTAACCTGCGAAATAATGGGGTTCAACACTCCCAATAACAAGAACGGTTCCGCTCTCAGAAACCATCTTATTGATATACATCTCTGTTCCATTCGTTGACCGCCCAAGATATTTCATATCAGCGTCTTTTCGTGCGTCATGTGCATATATCCGGTCTTTAAACGTATCATAGAATTTGCCAAAGATAAACCGGTATTCTTCAGCAGTAGGAGCTCGATGGACACCTGTTGCAACAAGGAACTTAACATCAGGATGATTGGAAAGAACAGGAAAGATGGATTCAAGGATCCTTGCGGTGGGAGTTGGTCGTGTCGCATCGTTTACAATGACCAGTAATCGTTTCGCATTTGCGGTAAATTCCTCAAAAGATTCTTTGCCGATAGGATGTTTCAACGCTTGATTGATAATTTCTTTTTGATTTCCAGTTTTCACTTTTTTTGGAACTAGTATTTCATACGGTTCGGGGATATGCACTTTGACTTTTTCTTCCCCATATGGAATGTCGACATACATGGAGTTCACCGTTTAGTATTTTGAGTTGTCATTCCTTTCATAAAAGGAGTAGGTACCTCAAAAACTCAATGCCTAATATATTTAAATAATTCTTGGTTGTTCTCCAGCAAATGAAACATTTTCAGGTTGCTATCATTGGCGGTGGCGTCATCGGTTCAGCTCTCGCATGGAATCTTTCAAAGTATAGGATAGACGCGGTGGTTTTTGAAGCAGGAACCGATGTTACATCAGGTACCAGTAAAGCAAACAGCGGTGTCATCCACAGCGGTATTAATTCACCTCCTCGATCTCATAAAGCTCGTTTTTGTGTTGAAGGGAACACCATGTTCTCCACACTTACAAACGAACTAGGAGTTCCATTGAAACAGATTGGAAAGTTTGTAATAGCGAAAAACGACGATGAAATCAAAGAACTGGAACGTTTGAGAAACATTGGTCTTCAAAACGGTGTACCCGGTTTAGAGATCGTCGATGGGTCCAGAGTAAAAAAGAAAGAACAGAATGTTTCCTGCGTCGCAGCATTATGGGTACCAACTGCAGGTATCGTCCTTCCGTATCAGCTCACGATAGCACTTGCTGAGCATGCTGCAGAAAATGGAATAAAATTTCTCCTTGAGACAACAGTCAACAGTCTAAAGGAACAACATGACAATCGTTTATTAATAGGGACGAACCGAGGTATCTTTCAGGCAGATGTTGTCGTTAATGCCGCTGGTCTGAATTGTAGAGAGATATTTTCTTTTTTAGACAAACCAGATTTCCAGGTGTATCCTTGTCGAGGAGAATATCTGGTCCTTGATAAGAATTACGGCTCACTGGTCACTTCTATGGTGTACCCGGTACCTGTGAAAGAACTAGGTGTCTTAGGTGTTCACATCACCCCGACTATTGAGGGAAACATTCTCCTTGGCCCCAGCGCAGAGTTTATCGATGACCCTGAGGATAAGCGAACCACAAAGGAAAAAATGAAGACGTTGCTTAAAGAAGCAAAAGATATTATTCCCGCGTTACCAGAAAACGGGGTTATCAATGCGTATTCGGGAGTTCGTTGTAAACTTGCTCCCCCAGAATCAGGGGGATGGATGGATTTTAGGATTGAAGAAAGCCAACAGAACCCTCATTTGATACACTTGTTAGGCATTGAATCACCCGGATTGACGGCAGCCCCTGCCATTGCAAAAGAAGTCACAACGATGATTTCCCAGCATATTAAATTAGAACAAAAAAGGAATTACAAACCAAAAAAGGTGAGGAGAACACGATTCTCTGAGCTGTCCACAGAACAACAATCCATTTTGATTAAGAAGGACGAGCGGTGGGGAAGAATTATTTGCCGATGTGAACAAGTAACTGAGGCTGAAGTCATTGAGGCGCTTTCAAACCCATTGGGGGCACGGACCCTTTCTGCTGTGAAATATCGGTGTCGGGCAGGGATGGGACGATGCCAAGGTGGTTTTTGTACTCAACATATTACGAGGATTATGATTGAGCAATTTCATATGGATGTAACAAAGTTAAAAATGCATTCACCGAAATCGTATCTCTTTACGGGTAATACTCGGATGGTTACAAATGATAAATGAGCGATTCGATGTCGTTGTAATAGGTGGTGGACCCGCAGGTCTTGCCGCTGCTGTATCTGCTAAACAACATGGGGCAGAAAGCGTTCTTGTCCTAGACAGAAATAGTTGGCTTGGCGGGATTCTTCCGCAATGCATTCATGATGGGTTTGGGGTCGAGGAAACAGGGACTTCTATGACTGGGCCCGAATACGCTGAGATCTATATTCAGGAGGGAAAGCAACAAGAAATACGGTTCATGACGGAAACCATGGTGTTGCGACTCGAGAAGAATTTAGAAATGATCGCTGTCAATAAAAAAGATATTTTTAACATCAAGGCTGGAACTATTGTTCTTGCGACCGGTTGTCGTGAAAAAACAAGATGGCACGCGCTTATCCCTGGTACACGACCCAGCGGCATCTATACCGCAGGTGTAGCGCAGGCATTGATCAACCTGTATAACATCATGCCTGGGAAAAATATCGTTATCCTTGGGTCAGGTGATGTTGGTCTCATCATGGCAAGACGATTGACTTTGGAAGGTGCAAACGTGTTAGCGGTTGCAGAACTCTTACCTTATGCAAGTGGTCTACCAAGAAACATTGTTCAATGCTTAGATGATTACGATATTCCGCTCTTTCTGAATCATACTATTACCTGTATCGGGGGAAAGGAACGTGTGGAGCAAGTGACCATCCAGCAGGTTGATGACCAATGGATGCCAATTCCAGGTACTGAAAAGCAAATTTCGTGTGATACACTTCTCCTCTCACTTGGTCTTATTCCAGAGAATGAACTTGCAAAGGGTGTTGGAATTGAAATTGATGGTCGTACCGGTGGACCTGTTGTCAATCAACGGTTTGAGACAACGCGACCTGGTGTATTTGCGTGTGGTAACAGTCTTCAAGTCTATGACACAGTAGATATGCTTGCTATCGATGCACAACGAGCTGGAGGACACGCAGCGATAAGTGTTGTCCAAACGCAGGACACAACCATTCGAAAAGCCAAACCGCACGCTGTGAACGTCATTGCTGGGGTTTCGGTAAGATCCGTTGTTCCTCAACAGGTGAACGAAGGCGGTATCGTACGTTTCACTTTACGAGTTCAGCGACCAAGTAGCGTTGCGGTACTACGAGTACTAGCCGGGTCAAGAGAACTGCTGAGGAAAAAACTCCCCTGGGTAAATCCAGTGAATCTAATCAGCGTTGATGTTCTTATACCAGATGATGTAATAATGTCTGGCAAAAATATCGAGGTGATCATTAGTGACCACTGAGAGGGAAATTACCTGTATTGTGTGTCCATTAGGATGTAAAATTTTCGTTCGTTCAGATGGAACAGCGGTAGAAACTTTGAAAGGTAATAAATGTAATAAAGGGGTGGATTACGCAAGAAATGAGGTTTTTGATCCTAGGCGATTGCTGACGACATCGTTACTTGTAAAGCATGGTGAATGGCCACTTGTGAGTGTAAAAAGCTCTCAGCCGGTTCCTAAAGAAAAAATTTTTTCTTTGCTAAAAGAACTACGAAAAACAACGATCGAAGCCCCTGTCAAATGTGGGCAGATCCTCATTAAAAATGCTGCTTATATAGGTATAGATATCCTCGCAACGAAAACAGTTAAAAAAAGTGGAAAAACAATCGCTGTTTCTCCTAAAAAGAGCCGGTAACTCTTAAGAAAAAACGGATTGGATTTTTAGTACGTGGAAAGCTTAAATTGATGTCCTCATCATAGAGAAGGTATCTAGCCCTCTTTGTTTCCATGTTGCTATCATCGTCATTATTATTTCTACGATCTCTGTTCCTTTTGTGTTTCTTAGAGTTCCTATGATTTTTCTA
>DATLAF010000179.1:0-23202 GCA_035527635.1 Thermoplasmatota archaeon
ATAAAAACAGCAGTATGATTCCAACAATCAGACTTCTTTTCAAGGGATTCTTCCCCATATATTTTCCTCCATTACAATTTAATAACAACGTTCTCCTATAAATAGGTTATTTCATCACCATTGATTAATCCCAAGCAGATATCGGAGCATTGGGAATGCATTTGGGAATCGTTCAAGTAATCTCTCCAAAAATAGCATAACGGGGAGATTGTACGAAACTGGCATCCTTACCTCCAAAGTCCCCAAGGAGCTCCACAGGTTATCTGTATCTCTGGCTCTCGCCTGGATTGTATATCTGCCCCATTTCGACCAAGAATGATTCACGCGTACTAGTTCACCTGATTGAAATGGTCCAATCCAGTTTTCATAGGTATCATCACCCCACATGATATAGTAGTAGACGTCTTTGCCTGTTGGTGATGTTGATGTGAAGGTGTATTCATACTGTTCACCGACTTTACCTTTTGGTGGTCCAGTGATTGTCGGTGCAGTCGGGGCGTCAGGGTCAAGCTGGCCGAATGCATGTGTGTACCCAAAAGTAGTATAATTCGAGCCTCCTCTATAGAACCAGGTGGTTACGTACACCGTTCCATCCGCAGCAATTGAAGGTATAGGCCCAACAAATACCCCATCGTAAGGATAGATGTCGCTGGTTATACTCGTAGTCCATCTCAAGGTCCCATCAGGGTTCAACGCGCTTAAATATGCTTTATCTCCAGATTTGTCAGTGTAGGCGAAAAAGATGATACCGTCGCTACTGATAGCTGAGCGAGTTTTATCATCAGGATTAAAGTTTAATTTATAATGCCACCGAATATGTCCATCATCAGGGTCCAATCCAAATACATCCTCTGCAAGTGAAGAATACACGATGGTACCATCAGGTGAAAGAGAAGGACCGTATCCTTCTGAGTCGACGGGAGTACGCCATTTTTCGATCCCATCAGAAGTAATTGCAATCGCATCAGTTCCCACAAGCACGTAAATCGTACCATCATCACCAATAAGCGGCGCATCCCAGATATCCTGAACGGTTTCGAAAATCCATCGAAGCGTCCCATTAGGATATAGGCAATAGAGATAATCACAAGCGTATGCAGTGAGGTAGATGTTCCCGTTCGTATCAAGTGACGGACGGGCGTATGAGTACCCGAGGTAATAGGTCCATTGGATGGTCCCGTTTGGGTATATCGCATAGAGAAACCCATCGTAAGTCCCTACGTAGAGGATACCCTCAGGGCTCATGATAGGAAGACCGCCAAAATCTTTTTCTATTGGCGCTTTCCATCGTATGGTGCCATTGTTTGGGTAGAGCGCGTAAAATCCCACATCAGTACCAACGTAGATGGTCCCATCAAGACCGATAATCGGTTGATACTTGAAGAATCCAGCTAAGTCATTACGCCATTTTGTCGTACCATTTGGGTAGATTGCGTAGAGACCATCATAGAAACTAGTCGTAAGATAGAGAGTTCCATTTCCATCGATTACTGGTAATACATTGTCAAGGGCAGCTTCAATAAAATATTTCCATTTCTCATATCCTTCATTCTGACTAGCTACGAATTCACTTTGACCAGTGTTCTGTGCGTCATGACCACGCATCGGCCAGATAAAGTCCATTTGACTACCAACTGGTGTGTTACATGATTTCTCAGTTGTTACTTTCTCTTGTTGATTTGAAACACCCACAAAAGAAGTTGATAATAACAGGAAAAGAACCAGTAGTGAGATGAGGTATTTCTTCATCCTTTTCTTCCCTATAGAAAATTAATCAATCCTAGGATATTTAAACCTATGTAAATGCATCAAATCGATAACAAATACTCGGTTTCGATGAGGTTTCTTCTTCGTCCTCAATCCTGTTTTCCAACAGGAGAATTCCACCATTTCTGTTTTACTAAATCCATGTGTGTTGACTCCGGTTTGGGTTATTGGGGCAAGACCCCGGAGCATGAAAAAATGGCGAAAAGAATCCAAACCAAAAAAGCTGGAGATGAACCAGGATACTGCGTGAAGAACGGATTATTAAAGATACCCGAAAAACCGAAAGCTGTTCCGGTAACTGCAAAGGTTCCGGAAACGGAGAAAGTAAAATTAACACACGATTTGAATGGAATGAAACCAGTCAAACAGAAGAAACCTGAAACTCCCATATCGAATGTTATGTTACCCAAGTCAGATAAAAAATCATACTGGAGCACACCCGAAGGGAAAGCTCGAGCAAAACAGATGTCAGAGGATATGAAGAAACACGGAAAACTCATCATACGACGGAAGGGAAAATAATGGGAGAAAAACGCTTCAACAGACCCTACGGACTCTGGTCCCTTCGTGCTGATGTCGAGGAGATTAAAGAACGATTAATGCAGCTGACGAATAACCTTACTCCAGAATTATACACGTTGAAAAATCATCGAGAGGCTAACGAGATTTGTCAGAAAATCCACGAGTATATCCAAGATGGTCACAAGGTCGAGATTATCATGCGGAAGGTGTAGCCATGCCCTCTTTCTTTTCTAAGGATGCCGAGGAAGGTTGGAACAGGCTTGTCGAAGATGTCGCCAAGCGTGTGCGAGAACACGATTCGAGGGTCGGGGTGCGGTATCGCTATGCGGACTTGCTCTACACGATCCTAGTTGTTCTTCTTTGCGTTATAACAATCGGTGTAGTCTACTGGATAGGTCGATTTTTCTTGGGGTGGTAAACAATGAATCCACCCGACCACCCGAATCGACCATGGGATAACTGGGAGGATGAGGACTTCACCCTCTCTTTCTCATTTTTTAAAACCTCTATTGTGAGTGTCCACAGTCCAGGCACATATTTTCATAGCGAAGGGTTGATTGTCCCTGACGACTTACTCATTGGTATGACGACCCACGGGCTGAGATCCCACCAAGAGGAAATGAAGGCTGGAGACTGTAGGACACCTTTTTTTGGACATTCAGTGTCTACTTATTCAATGCTAGCGCAAAATATAATAACCCTTAAATAGCAACAACATTATTCGCATAATAGATAATTAATTTAATGGGACGGCATGATTTATGACTGAAGAAAGAATAGGTGGTATAAGCGTGAAAGGAGTAAAAGATTCATTTATGGAACAACTACAGGAAGCATCATCTGAACTTGTTTCTGTAAAAAGCTCGTTTTCAAAGGGAATGGATGAACTTGCAAAAATCCAAAGTATGCTCAATCTTGACGGGTTAAACAAAATGGATTCTATGATTCGATCATTTGAAGACCGTCTTTCTGAGGCAGAACGACGCCGGGAAGAAGCAGTGGAAGGAGCCCGACGATATAGTGTAGAGCTCGAGAAAGAAAAGGAACGATTGATTAAACTCTGGGACGCGTATAAAAACCAGGAAGAATCTCTATCCGCACAGGAGAAACGAGTCGCAGAACTCGATGAGAGATTGCGAGATACTGACCAGATCCGCATGCAATTTGAACGAGATGCAACAACACGGATACAAACACTCACACAAAAGTTAGAGGAGCGAGAACAAGCGGTCCAGCAATTAGACGATTTGAAGCAGCAAGTGATGAGATTCGATACCATTCAAACCCAAATGGAGACAAATATTGATCGCATGCGTGGGGAGCTAACAACAAAGGATGACGTCATCAGAGGACTAGAGCGGCAAGTTGAGGAGTTCCGTGGATTTGAACAGTTCGCAGAGTTTAAGACGAAGTTTGAAGAAGTCTCAACCGAGTTTGAGAAAGAAAAAGAACGGCTCACGAAGTTATTCCGATTATATGAGGAGACTGAATCGGAGAACAAACAACTAAAAGACGATCTTCAAAACTGGCAGAGCTGGTTTGATTCCAACGAGGAACTTTTCACAAAACTATTTGCCTCTGTAGAAAACCTGAAACGTCACAACATCACTGCATCTGGTCCTGAAAGGACTGATGAAGAAACAGAAAACTCACCTTCTCTGGAAATGCAACCAGAACCTGTTGAAAAGCCAAAGCGAAAATTGCGGTTCAGGAAATAATAAAAACCATCATTTTTTTTTATTTTTTTTCATTCTATTTTAGTTGTGCTAATCCCATCATCATCTTCTGATATCGTCATGGTATTTTCAGTGAAATGTTGAATGTCTTCGACATGAGTGATCAGGAATATCTGTCTGAATTTCGAGGAAAAATTGTTCAGCGCTTTGATGATATTTTGTTTCCGTATATGATCCTGTGAACCAAAGATTTCATCAAGGATAATAAATTGAAAGACGCTCCCTGCACGCTCAGTAATGATTTCGGAGATAGCTAACCTGATGCAGAGGTTAGCTAAGTCTTCTTCCCCTCCAGAAAACCGTTCAATGGTGTACGGTGACCCACGATCATAGACTAAGAGATTGTAGTCTTCATCCAGCTCGATTTGTGAGTATTTCCCGTCCGTGAGCTCATCAAAAAGTTCTGATGCATGTGCTGAAAGCGTTGGTCGTATCTGCGAAATAAGATAGGTTCGAAAGGAATCCATAACCTCAGAGAGCATACTGAGGTGTTGCGTATCGGTACGTTCGCTTTCAAGTTTTTTCATAAGGTTATGTTGTTCTTCAATGTTTTTTTCGAATGTTTTTATCCGTTGATCGATTAGTTTTTTTTCTCCTTCTTGTTCTTTTAATTCTACCGTTATTTTTTGATATTTTTCTTTGATATCATCATGTTTCAATAATTTCTCTTGATAACTTTTATACGCCTCATTGACATGGATTTTAATGAGTCTGTACTGCTTTTCATCAAACGCAACGACACCGATTGTTTTCAGCTCGTTCTTCTTACTGTCTAGCTTATGTTTTTCTCGCTGAATTTCTTCATTGACATGGCGAAGGGTGAGCTGGAGTTTTTCTCGTTCAATAACTTGACTACGGAGATACATACTTTTCTTCTGTAATGCTTGTTTTTCCCGAGAGAATCGATCGTATTCTATTTGCAGTTTTTTTCCGTCCTGGCTCAATCGCTGTGCGTCTTGATTCTTTTTCGTTAGATCTTTCATATAGGAAGATAAAAGTTTTTTTTGCTGTTCACCTAAAAGACGTTCACAGGTCGGACATTTCGCTTTGGGCCCCATTTTCTCTATATACTGTTTTTTCGTAGTGACCCCTTCAATATCCTGCTTAAGTCGACCTAAGAGCGTCATGTTTTGCTCCTTTTTCTGTACAATAGTTTGCATGAGACTTGTGTTTTTCTCCTGCTGCTGTTCAAAATTTTGAAGCTCTTTTTCAAGAGTCTTAAATAGCGTAAATTTCTCATTTAATTTTTCAAAAGTCCCTTTTCGTTCGTCTATTGCTTTTTCAATTGTTCTGATATCGTTTTCTAATCGTTGTTTTTCTTCGAATTTACTTTTTTTCCCCTGCAGTTCCTCAGAGTTTTTACAGAGTTTTTCATAAGAAATTTTCTTTGTTTCACAATCTTTTTTTATTTTGGAACGTTCTTCTTCAATTTTTCGAAGGTGTTTCTTATGGTCTTCAAAATGTTGAGTCAGGTCTTTTTGTTTTTTCTGTTGGTTTTGAATCTCTTGTGTATATACGGTTATCTTATCTTTGCCTTGTTCATCAACAAGGTCATCTGCTAGTTTTTCAATAAGGTTTTTTTTCTCTTTCGTATCTGATCGAATCTCGCTGATGATATCGTCGACTGCGTTGATTCCAAGCATTCTAAGGATAAGTTGTCGCCGTTCACTAGGATTCATGGATGATAGGGTGTTTAGTTCTTTTTGTTTTGCAAAAATCGAGGTGTAAAATGATTTCCAGTCCATCCCGAGTTTCGTTTGAATATATCTGTTGAGAGCCTCTGCCCCGTTTGCTGCCATCTTCCCATTGATCATCGCGCTGCCTGATGCTGACAGATTTTTTCCACTCATCTCTCGAACGACATGGTAAAAATCATCATCGAAGATGAAATCAAGTTCGACACGGCAGCTGTCAGATGGTGCTGCGCCTTCTCGTTTGATCTGATCCGCAGAAGTCCGTGCTGCAACCGGGCCATAGAGCGTCCAAGCGACTGCTTCAAACACGGTTGATTTCCCCACACCATTTAATCCAACAACGCTGGTAACTCCCTCAGGGAAATCTATGGAACTATCTTTAAATTTCCTAAAGTTTTTCAGACGGATTGATTTAAGGATCATGTTTTTTCTCTTCTTCTTCAATTTTATGGATATAGTGGAACCCAAGACTGAGTAGCATTTTTTTTTCTGAAATGTTTTGAGTGATAAGGAATTTCTCAAACTCCTCTCCGAGTGATTTCATATTATACCCTTCGCTCAAAATTTCTTTCTCTGTTTTAATGGTAGTCGATTTAACCTCAAAATGCATCGAGGTTTTCCCCAGATCTCGTATCTGATGAAAATCGATTCCTCGTTGGGTATGTGCAGGGATGTTCTCAAGACGAATACGTATAATTTTATCGTTCGGGTCAATGGCGTGAACGATTTCTTTTACCTTATTGACTATTTGTTCAATAGGGAGTGTCGAACAATCGAGTGGAGGTGCGTCAACCATCACCCTGGTTACCAGGGGGATGAAGCGGTGTTTGAGTTTTTGTCCAAGATCAATTTCTAGGAATCCTTTTTGAACGTCTGCCTCGGTAAAACTCAGATGTTCTGTCGATCCAGCATAAAACGCATTCTCTTGTAGTTTTGTATACATATGATAATGGCCAAGTGCGATGTAATCAAAGTCCTGCTTGAGGTTTTTTACCGGGATGAACAGCTCGTTAAACTCGTTCATTTTGAATTCTTTAATGCCTGCTACCGCTCCATGTGCAAGCAGGAGATTGAAATCAGCGTTCTTATCTAATGTGATTTTTTTTAGATTGGTTTCAAACTCTTCCGGGTTTTGGCACTGTGGAATCACATGGATACTCACTGTTTCATCCTTACTTTTCAATGAGATGGTTTCATACCGATTGTTATGGATAGGATATACGTGGTCAAGATGCTCAAAGATAGTGAAAATGTTCCCTGTTTCTTTAAGCTTCGGTGTTTCGTGATTACCTGAAATAACAATGAACGGGATGTTTTCTTTTGACAATCGAAGAATCTGTTGAACGGCAACCGTTATCGCTCGATTTGTTGGGCGAACCGAGTCAAAGAGATCACCAGCGTGAAGCACAAGGTCCGGTTTGTTTTTTATCGCATAATCGATGCATTGGGTGAAGGCATCATACACGTCTATCTCCCGTTGGTTCACACCATCTTCTGTTACTTTCCTATATGCAGAATACCCAAGATGGGTATCAGCAAGATGTAAAATCCTCATAGGCCCCTTCTTTTTCGACCACGTTTCAGAGCAACCACGTCACAGGCAAGGGTGACTGCATCTAGTGTTGGGGCAATAGGTGGTGCATATGCTGTCTCTAGTTTTCGGAAATCATCAACAGTCATTTTCGCAAGGATAGCACATGCAAGTGTATTGATCCGTTGTGCTGCGTTGCTACCTACTGCTTGTGCAGAAAGAATCTGTCCGGTTTCTTCATGGACACCGACTTTGATGGTGATAGGGTTTTTACCAGGGAAGTATTCTGGGAGGGAGAACCCTTTGTATTTCCCGGTAATAACGGGATGGTTTTTTAAAGACTGTTTGACTGGGCCTACTGCTGCAATCTCCAGGTCGAAAAACTCCGATGTTCTAGTTAACAACACCCCGGTAGGTATTGTAGAGCTACCACCCGTGGCATTGATCCCAGCGGTGATGCCTTGTCGTACCACGATGCTGCCTAGTCCGACAACAAGAGGTTCATTGGTCACAAAATCCTTATATTCTGTGCAATCACCGACTGCGTAGACATTTCGTACAGATGTCTCTGATTTTTCATTGACTTGGATCCCACCGGTTTTTCCAATGGAACAGCCGATGGCTTGTGCAAGAGACGTTTCTGGTTTTGTCCCGGTAGCGATGATAAGCAGATCGGTTTCAATTTTCTCTTCCTTTCCTGATGAGGTCTCCTTGATGATAAGAGAGGCGATGGCCCCCTGGTGTTCTTCTGTACGTATTGCAAGCTGATTCGTATAAATCGAGATACTCTCCTGAACTATCTGCAGCACCGATTCGCTCATGTCGTCATCCAGGGTGTTTGCTAGGATGGTGGACAGTGCCTCAACAACCGTGACGTTCATCCCTTTGTTATAAAGTGTATCTGCCATCTCAAGTCCGATAAGTCCTGCGCCGATGATTGTTGCCTTTTTTCCTTTTTTTATCTGAGCAAGAATCTGTTTTCCATCGTCAAGCGTCCGGAGGACATGGACACCTTGAATCAATTGTCCATTTTTCTGGATGTTTTGGATTGGGGGCACCCAGGGTTTTGACCCTGTTGCAAGTATAAGGCTGTCGAATTCCTTTTCAATGCGTTCAGTACCCCTTTTTGCTAGTACTATTCGTTGTTGGATATTGATGTCTTCCACAGATGTTTCAAGATGGACGTCGATATGTTCTTTTTTGAACCATTCTTCTGAGAATTCAATAAGGTTGTGAAACGCTGGGATTGTTCCTGCGATTGCGTAGGGTAACCCGCATTTCGAATATTGTGGGTATTTTCCTTTTTCAAAAACCGTTATGGATGCGTTTCTATCTGTTTTTCGTGCGAATTGTGCACTGGTTCCACCACCTGCGCCACAACCGATAATAACGATGCGTCGTGCATTGGTCACGTAAAAAACCTCCATCCATCTAACGACAATGTTTTTTTAAACGTTTTTGGTAATGTATCGTGGATGTTAAGGAGATGTTAATTTGACATCCACGTTTGTCCTACCAAAAGTATTAAAAATATAGTATTTGATTCAACACTACTAGTAGAGGGGTGAACAGATACTAAAATAGCTCGTGTGGATAAAATATTGTGTTTTCAAAAGAATAATCGTGAGGGGATGCAGACCGTGATACACTCAGAGGGAAAACGAGATATACAATATGATGGACTGGTCACACCCTCGAAAGCATGTAATGTTTTCGCTGAGAAGACGATAGAGGAAAAAGTAGATCAACTTTTCACTGCTCATGTTATTCTAACCCCTGAGAAAACGACACGGGTTCAGCCGGTGCAAAAGTATCGGCGTTCTCATTATCGAAATATGATGTGGACCGCAGGCTTGCAGAAAATAAGTCATCGGATAGAGGGATTTCGGATTAAGTTACAGAAAAAAATCGTTTCTTTGTTGCTTACTTTCCTTCTGTTGTTTGTGGTAGTTGTTGCTGCACCATTTGCCAATGTAGATAACAACTCGGAGCTTCTTGTCTCAATTTCTCCTGCAATGGTATGGACTGGTGACTGTCTATATGTGAATGTAACGGTGCCCAGTTCAGCAAATATTACTTCAGGTACTTGTGATATGGGTGGTATTGAAACCATCAATCTCTCCTTGGTTGATACTGATTCGGTAAATCAGTTATGGCAAGCGGTATGGATTGTGCATGAGGTACCGGTGGGTGAGTATATCGCAGCGATTACTGTCATAGACGAAGATAACACTTCGTATCATACTGAGGTTGGATGGAGTGTTCTTCCTGAAGAGCAACTCGGGGAAGCGCAACAGAATGAAACACAGAATGGAACAGTGCCGCCAACGAATGTTACTACTGAAAACGAGACGGCGAACATCTCAATCATTCCTGAGTTGTCTATTTGGGACGATTCAGATTCTCAGAAAAGGTATGTGGGAGAGCACATTACATTCTATGCAAACTACAGTGTTCATGAAAGCATTGATAATGTCACCTGTCTCATTTCTTTCAACCTTGGAACCTGGACTGAACCTGAGAGGATGAACTATAGCCAGGGTCTGTATGTCTATAGCAGAGGTTTTGATGCTGGGGGAATAGTTGAGTTCAAGGTGGTTTGTTCTGCTCTAGGGCAGGGCAATACGACGGTGGTAAGTGAATGTGTTATCTCAATAGATAAACCCTGTGTTTTTGAACCAGTAACGCAAATTGAAATAGGAAAACCAGTTGAATGGAAACAGAGTTTCGATGTTGAAAATAATTTTACGGTAAATATTTCTGGTTCTGCGTATAATATATCGGTAGATGATGTGGTTTCTGAGGATGATGTAATTGTAGTTGAGAATGTTAGTAAAAGTCTTCAGGAGTATAATCTTGAGAAAGGAAAAGATGCTCTTGCGAAGGAAATCAAAGGGTTGCTTCAGAGTATTAATGGTGGTTCTAATGAAGCTTCATCTCAGCAGGAACTGTATCAGTTGTATGGGATGTTAAAAGGCAACATCCCATTTGAGGAAATACTCAAGGAGACATATGACGACATAGAGCACTATATAGATCAATTTATTTTTAAGGATGCTGAAGCCCAGTTGATTCTATCAAATGTTTCTGGTGAGGTTGAAGTAAAATATTTTACTGAAGCACCAAAAATTCTTGAAAATATCATTGATGACTCCCGGAAGCAGATCTTAGTGTATTCTGATGTGCATTATGAGAATGTTTTCACCTATACGTCTATTGTTGAGAGTCCTCGGGATTGTGTGAAGTTATTCTGGGTTGTGAATGGGTCGTATGTACCCATAAAGAATGCTATCTATGTTGATACAAATAGTAATGGTTTCATTGACCGGATAGAGTGGATTACTCCTTATCTGAGCAATCAGACATTTGAAATTGTCATTACGAAGGCAGAACATCTGAATGAAAACAGAGAGTTTCTCTCCGAGGTATATGATGAGGTGTATAGAAAAGATGGTATTTGGTCTGAACCTATTTATCATCATGAATATGTGAGGGTGACGTTTGAAGATAATTTAACGAAATTTAATGATGTCACGTTGTATGTGAGAAATACTCAGGGTCTTGATACGATCGTGGAGATTTATTATAAAGATTCTGATGAGAAAATCACAGAGTTTCCGATTATTGGCGAGGAGGATTTTTATAAGGTGTATCTTACAGGGATGATTGGTAGACATCGAACGTTTGATTTACGGGTTAAGAATCTTGATAATCTAAGTTCTGCTTATTTGGAGTTTGACTACATCGTCGATCCAACAGGATGGGTTTCACCTACGGGATTTTCCGATCCGAGCAATCAATGGGCAGCAGAAACAAAAGTATACGATGATAATACAGGAACATATTCTGAGCATACTGGAGCAGCTGGATGGCGAGGGTTTTTAGAATTAACCCTTAGCAGTGCAATATACTGTGATCGTGTAAGGGTCTTCTCTGATTTTGGTTATGGGGTTGTTGACCTAGTTGATATAGATATTTACAATAGCACAAGTTGGATAGATAAGTATAATGGTACTATCAATGACGCAGCTTGGACTGAATTACCATTCAGTGCTGAAACGAACGTGACCAAAGCTCGTTTTCGATATCATTATTTAGCAAATGGTTGGAATTTTTGGCTCTATGAATTTGATTTCTGGCAAGGTCAGCCACTGACATTACCAAACTGTACTACCCTAAATGCAACATCTATAGATGAAACAACCGCGATTTTAAAGGGGAATGTGTCTGATGATGGAGGAGAACCTTGCGAATATCGATTCCAATATGGGTCAGATACTTCCTATGGGAATGACACGACGTGGGGGGGTAGTGAAGCAAAAGACTCGGAATTCCATATAATGATCCATAATCTGACTCTTGGTAATACCTATCAATTTAGAGTTCAGGTTCGTAATAGCGTTGGTACGGTAAATGGTTCAAATAAAAATTTTACGACAGCGATACCATCACTGGGATGGGTAACCCCTACTAGTCACTATGATCCTAATTCTCAGTGGGAAAACGAGAATAACAGCAATGATGATGATACCGATACCTATGCTCGTTCATTACATAATGCTAATGACCCAGATGGACAATGGAGTTTCTACATTTATGTGAATCATAGTGTCTTACTTTGTGATAAAGTTCGTTTTTGCGCCAAAGGACCTACTGGAGATGCTTTCCATATTGACCAAGCTGATCTTGATGTGAAGAAAGGTGGGGTATGGGTAGATGTTTTTAATGGCACATTTTCTGATAGACAATGGGTAGAAAAAAGTTTCACACAGGGGAGTGTTACACAAGCGCGGATGAGATTTCATATCAATGCAAACGGTGGTGGTCTGTATTATGAGTTGTATGAGTTTGATTTCAATAACTCAAGACCGGTACCGACGATTACTAATGCGGGTCCAACTAATGGAAGCTGGGGTGTTAATTTACTACCGCAAATGAATATTACTGTGAATAACCCTGATGGTGTTAACATGACGATCAGCTGGTATAGCAACAGTAGCGGTTCCTGGCAACTCTTTGGAATCAATAGCTCTGTTGGAAACGGAACGTACCATCAACAGAATAATAATTTTAGCGTCAATAACACGAGATATTGGTGGAAAATCTCTGTTACTGATGGAATGGATACGAATACTTCTTGGTACTATTTTTCTACACCGGATACCACAAAACCAAGCTCAAATGTTGTCGCAATCACTCCATACTGGAAGACGACAAGCCCGATAACAATCACAGCAACTGCATCAGACACTGGTTGGAGCGGATTAAAAAATGTCACGTTATACTACCGGTTTAGCAGCAATAACGTATCTTGGGGTGGATGGGTAAGTGCAGGTGTGGATACTGCTTCACCATGGTCATGGAGCTTAGGATTCTCAAACGGAAGTGGATTTTATCAGTTTTATAGTATTGCCAAGGATAATGCGACAAATACTGAAGCTGCTCCAGGGAGTTCTGATGCCTGGTGTGGGTACGATACCATAGCGTCGACATCGTCTGTTAATATGATCTCGCCATATTGGAAGAACATCGCAGCGACAATTACTGCTTTCTCAAGTGATGCGACAAGCGGTACAAAGAATGTCACACTGTACTATCGGTTCAGCAGTGCCAATGCCTCTTGGGGGGGATGGGTGAGTGCAGGTGTAGACACAGCTCTACCGTGGAACTGGAGCTTCTCATTTTCAAATGGTTCTGGTTATTATCAGTTTTATAGTATCGCGAAGGATAATGCGACAAACGCGGAGTCTGCTCCCGCGACCAATGACACCAACTGTGGATATGACAATCAAGCACCGAGTTCCTCGGTGGATGCGATCACCCCGTATTGGAAGAAGGCTGCAGCAACAATCACTGCAACAGCGAGTGATGCTACAAATGGTGTGAAGAACGTCACCTTGTACTATCGGTTTGGCAGTAACAATGCTTCGTGGGGAGGATGGGTGAGTGCAGGTGTAGACACTGTGCTCCCCTGGAACTGGAGTTTCTCATTTTCAAATGGTTCTGGTTATTATCAGTTTTATAGTATTGCCAAGGATAATGCGACAAATACTGAATCGACTCCTGGGGGTGCTGATGCACAGTGTGGGTATGATATCACAGCACCGAGTTCATCGGTGGATGCGATAACCCCATATTGGAAGAAGAGTTCGCCGTTGACGATTGCAGCAACCGCCTCTGATAGTACGAGTGGTGTGAAGAACGTCACCTTGTGCTATCGGTATAGTAATGATAATATTTCGTGGGAAGGGTACGTGAGTTTTGGTGTAGATACTGCTTCTCCTTGGTCTTGGAGTTTCACGTTCTCCAACGACACCGGATACTACGAATTCTATAGCATCGCCAAGGACAACACCACAAACATAGAATCAGCACCAGGATCAGCTGATACAATTTGCTTTTATACCAATGTCACTACTCCCATTGTGATCACCAATGCTTCAACCGGTGTGGAGGAGACCAATGCAACACTCTGGGGATATCTCCAAAGTGACGGTGGGGAGAGTTGCACCGTCCGATTTGAGTATGGGACATCCACGAGTTACGGCACTAACACGACAAATCAAACGAAAACAACAGGTCAGACATACTCTGTGGATATCACGAGCCTTACAAAAGGTCAGCTCTATTACTATCGAGCGTTTGCGAATAACACTCTGGACTCTTATACCGGTGATGATCTAACATTCCTTACCAAACCTGATTCCCCCAACACCCTAAACGCACAAGCAAACAGCAGCAGCATGATATATCTCACGTGGAACATAGGGACAGGTGCTAACAGCACCTACATCGAACGAAACGCAAGCGGACAAACCATCTGGACACGAGGACAAGGGGAATTTGTGTACAACGGCAGCGCAATAAAATACGAAGACAGCGGACGTAACCCAGGAACAACTTACTACTACCAAGCATGGAGCTTCACTACCTGGACATATAATCTCACACTCTCCCAATACAGTGATGACAACGACAGCACCAGTGCCGCAACTGGAGCAGATATATCGATTGGCGTCACTCCATCGATTTGGAATCAGGGAGCGATACTCATCGGCAGCTCTAATGCGACCACTGGGTTTTATTTCAACATTACCAACCAAGGAGTAGTCCCTATAAACATCCAAATCAAAGCAACTAACGCGACCAATGTCACGACCGGTGCCAATTGGAATCTTACAGGGTCTTCCGGACTCGATAATTTCTCACTCCAATACAAAAAAAGCGGTGATGAAGACTGGACAACTATAAACCTCACCTACGATACCTTTATGCTTAATCTCCCTGCAACGGGGACCGATTGGCAGACGTTTGACTTAAATCTGATTATGGCAACGACTTCGTCGACTGGAGATCCGCTGTCTCTTACAATTACCTTTAAATCTGTTGCAGCATAAACAATCAATATTGTTTCTTTCTTGGATACTATTTTATAGGTTGTTAAAAGCATTTTTCAACGAGCGTATCGTTTTCTGCTGACGGTGTTGTCATTGCGTTTCTGTGAGGAAATTTTTTTGTCATTTTGTCATTTTGACTTTTTTATCGTGTAAATTTAAATATGATAAATGACAAATGGTATCGTGCTAAAAATTAACATAATATGGAATGGAAACGAAAATAACCTCACAAAGCACCGAAGGAAAAGAAAATGAACAGAACGATTCCTATATGTTTACTTTTCATCATTCTCATTGTCTCTTCCGTACAACTCGTATTCGCGGATGAGCAAATCTCAGTCAGTTTTGACCCTGATCCAATTCAACCACCGCACTATGAGCCACCATCACCACCCAGAAACATTCCACCTGTAGCAAACATTACCGGCTTAATGATAGGATATGTGAACCAGTCCATGATCTTTTCTGCTCAGTATAGTTATGACCCTGATGGGATAATCATTGGATACCGCTGGGATTTCGAAAACGACGGTCTCTTTGATACCGAATGGACGCAAGAGATCCTTATCACTCACTCGTATTCTATTCCTGGAAATTATACAATAAAACTCCAGGTGAAGGATGATAATCAAGTAACGGCAGTAACTCAGCTTTTTATTACTATTATCCGACTCACTTCCCCTCTACAACTCCCCATTGCACAAGCAAACGGACCTTACCAAGCATATGCAAACCAAACAATCACCTTCCATAGTAACGCTTGTTACGATCCCGATGGAACCATCGTGAATTATACCTGGGATTTTGGCGATAAAACACTATCCTATGAACAAACCCCAGTACATGTATATACACAACCTGGAAATTACATTGCCACTCTCACTGTCAGAGATAATGACAACCTCAGTAATATCGCTCTAGCCTCCGTGTATATCCGTGAGTATAAAGAGTCTGTAGCACCAGGTAATTCTCAATCTGCTCCACCGATAATCCCCTTTGCTATGATACTCTGTATCATTTTGATAATCCTGTTTGCCAACCTTTTCAATTTCTTGATAAAACCTACAAAAGACCATGAACTTTCCCTCAAACAGCAAAAACTCTATTTCATGAAAAATAAAGGAGATGAAAAATTTGGAAATACATCCACAGAAATTAAGGAAAAAACTGGAATTACTAAACTAAAATCCCTTCTAGAAAAGCAAAAGTATAAACGCCGTATCTGCAATCCAATAGGAAAATCGGTTTTTCTTAATACAGGCGATGAAAAACTGGGGATTATAATTGAAATAATTAGTGATGGTTATACAACTCCATCGAAAGCTATTGAAATGTTAGAACTCTATGATAATCTTAACCCAGATATTTCCTTAGTGTTAAAAGACAATATTGTATCAAAAGATGAATGGCAAAAGATATACATCCAGCAGGATGATGAGTTAAGAAGAAATATAAATCATGCATACGCTCTTGATGAAATGATCAACTTCAACCTCCATGTTCTGAAAAAGACACATATTATCATAGAGGATAAGTTAAAAGAGTTACAGTTAAAGAAAGGAGAAAATGAGGTCAGTCAGGGACAATATCTACAAATTGCACTTCCGTACCATCAGATGTTAGAACGTATTAATCAGAACATTAAAAAATACCAAGACTTAGCTGAACGACTTACTCGCACTTTATCAGGGAAACTCAATAAACTGCATAAATAACTTTTACACTTTTTTCAACACTTAATAAAATTTATAATGTATGAACCTAGAAATTTTTGTTGTTTTGGTCAAAGAGATTCTAGATAAATAAGACATCTTTTCTGATATAAGCATGAGAAAATAATCAGAACATTTTCGTTCAATTGAAACCATAACTTATAAATATTAAGAATTAATTACATAATCCTTGTCCAATTCTATTTGATTGGATACTAAGGGATGATGAGAAATGGGATGCAGAAAGAATACATATAAATTAGTAGATAAAAGGGATATAAAGAAAATACTATTTGCCTGGCTTGTCTCAATGCTTTGGTTGAGCGTACTGACACCAATGGTTTTAGCAGATGAAACCTCTATCAGCGTCACTTTTGATCCTGACGGTGTAATTGATATTGATGTGACGCCAAAAACCTATGATTTTGGCTCTATCCAGCCAGGGGCATGGTCAAACACAACTGCAAACTACTTCACCATCTACAACAACGGCACCTTATCGATGGATACTCAATTTAAAACCAACGCAACCACAGATAGTACAAATCTCACCCTTGACGCCGATGGGTCCCCTGGGCTTGATTCATACTCTTTTCAAACCAATGGACTCGACACCGATGGGTACATCACTGCTGCATATGCTGTTGAACAAGACACTGGAATCACCGCTGGGACCAACAAAGTATGCGGCCTTTGTTTGAACATGGGAAGCAGCATATCTCAGAATTGGACCTCACAGCGGACAACCATCTATCTGCAAGGCAGCGTATCCTAAGTCTGAGGGAGTGAATAGAATTCCTCCGTTTTCCTTCTTTTTTTTCTATATATAATTAATAAATAATGGTTTAGATATTAGGTATTAGCGAGAGGGAACGTGAAGAAGATACCATGGTTGATTATTCTACTTGTCTTTCTAATCCCGTTACTTACCTCTCAGGTACAGGCAAGCTTGCAGATTTGGCCTGGAAAACTTACCATCTCCATGCCAGAGGGATACCCAACGGAGAGAATTAGGTATCTCATTCAAGCAACAAACCCCTATACATACTCGGTGAACGCATCCGCACGAGTAGAAAACCCAGACGTGCAACAGCTTACTACTAACTATTCGTATATCCCAGATATATCCTGGGTAACCGTCGAACCGAAGACATTGTATCTCCCTGCGAATTCCTCAAGTCATTTTGAGGTTTTTCTTGATATCCCGAAAAGCGAACAACCTAACTACTATAATACAAGTTGGGAGACCTGGGTTATCATTTCCTCCGATACACCAGCAGGTGACACTGGAGGTCTCGTCTTCCAGGTAGAACTCGCAGTAAAGCTATTTATTCACACTCCTCAAGGCGAACAAGGACCAACCGCGGGAATATTCTTCGTCTTCATCGGAGTAATCATTACAAGTGGAGTAATATACATATTATTGAAACATCGTAGAAAAAATATCCCTGAAAAATAAGAAATCACCATGGACGGATGCATCTAAACATTGTTTTTGTTGTTGTTTTTTTTACGGAACAAGAAAATATGTGTCGGGATATCTAACTGCATAGTTATGTGCAAAAAATACAATTAAAGTATTATTCGATTTCTTCTTTTACAACAAAAGGGATGCAGTGATAGCTACCTCCTGAGACGGTGCTATAAAGGATGGGAGGGAACGAAACCTCACAGAATATACTGGTATTCATCTTCATTGTAGCGACAAGCATAGTTTTATTGATACCGCTCGTATGGGCAAACGAAACCAGCATCAGTGTCACCTTTGATCCTGATGCAACGATTTATATCGATATAACACCAAAAACCTATGATTTCGGGTCTGTGCAGGCAGGACAATGGGAGAATTCTACTGGATCGACTTTCACTCTCTACAACAATGGTACTATACCCATAGATACCCAAATTAAAACCAACGCAACCACTGATTCTTCACAACTTACCCTTGATGCAGACGGGAGCCCTACAACAGACGCATACAGCTTCCGAACCTCTGGGCTCGACAGCGATCAATATATTACAACTGGTTATGCTGGCGATGTTGATACGGCGCTTGGTGGAGGTGCTAGTAAGGGATTTGATCTTAGTTTTAACCTAGGGGACTCACTTACTCAAAATTTTTCGACACAAAGAACCACGATTTATCTCCTCGGTAGTTTGAGTTAATATTACATACTGTAAAAGTCAAGTGCGCCTCTGTTATCGATGGGTTGTGCGTTTGTATTTTGTTATATGGCTTATTTTCAAAATAGTATACATCAGGAAATGTTTTTAGAAAGTTCGTATCGTTTTTCTAATAACCTTTTCATGGATGAGGCTCATTGTATGTATATTTTTTGTTTAATCTTTTCCTTCTTGAAGTGATTCATATATGAATCATTTATGAATCATATATGTATCATAAATGAATCACAATATTTATAAATAGACGAGTCATATATGATTCAATCATGGGAAAAAATCCTAGATTTCCTGTCGGTTTTCCACCCATTGTCCGAGAATGTATCAAAGAACAAATAGGTGAACTCGGCAATTCTGAAGCAGAAGTCGTCAAAAATATCGTTCTTATTTATTTCACAGAACGGGGACAATTCAAATCCCGAAAGAAAAAGGAGGGAGGGCAACGATGACCAAAGGTCCTACTCTCCAACGTCTCCTATCTATCACAACCTTCCTCCTAGTCTTCAGTATGTCTCTATACACCGCACGAAGCATACAACCGATACCCCAACATATCATCATCGTAGACCCCAGCGGAAACGGTAACTACACCAGCATCCAAGACGCTATCACCCATGCGTCAACAACCGACATCATCCAGATACAACCAGGAACCTATTATGAATACGCTATCACTATCGACAAAAAAATAGACCTTGTCGGAAACGATACTAACACATGCATCATCAACTGCAATGAAAACCAAGGGTTTATCATTAAAAGCTCTTTTGTCACGATATCACATCTCCAGATAACCAATACCAAAGAATCAGCGATATCGATCCAACCAGGAAACAACGGATGCACCATATCCCACTGCGATATAAGCAGCGTAAACAATGGAAACGGCATCGATATCCTCTCCTCATACAATACAATCTCACACTGCAACATCGAAGGAATCAGACAAACTGGACAAGCACTCAAGATACAAGGAAACTACAACACCATCGACGACAGTACCCTTCAACACTTCAGCAACGGGATCCTTTTAATTGACCAAGCCACACACAACAATATTATGAATTGCAACATCTTTGACAACGAAAATGCAATCGACATACGCATGAAATCAAACAAAAACGTTATTACAAATTGCAACATCTACTCAAACCTCCAAAGCATTAAAATCTGGCAGAACTCAAACAACAACACAGTCTATCTCAACAACATATTCAAAAACGATAAAAACGCGATTGACGAAACCACCAACCAATGGGACAATGGGTCACAAGGCAACTACTGGGATATCTATCAGGGCATCGATGCAAACCATGATGGCATTGGAGATACCCCCTTTAACATCTCGGATCAGAGTACAGACCGGTTCCCGTCTATGACCTTACTTCTCCCTGACGTCATCATAACCCCAACCGGCATAAAACAGACGACAAGCACAGCAGACCCGACACCAACATTCACCTGGAATCCAGCAATATACAGCAAAGGCATCACCGGATACGTTATCAAAATCGATTTTGGCCCAGAAATAATCATTGAGACAACGACCTGGACGGCGCCAACCAACCTTACGAATGGTGTACATACCTTCACCATACGCGCCATAGGAACAAATGGACAGAACAGCACTTCACAATCTCTGAAATTTACGATTGACACTAACTTCAACGATCTTGATCATGATGGATGGAGTGATGCAGAAGAAATTCGCTATGGATCTGACCCCAATAATCCAGAGAACTATCCTCTAGACACCGATGGGGATCACTTGCCAGATAGCGTCGATACCGATGATGATAACGATGGTTACCCTGACCAGTTGGAGCTGTCTTATGGCACCAAACCAATAGATAAAAATAGTTATCCACAAGACACCGATAGCGACAAAGTACCAGATGAAAACTCTCCAGATGGAAAAAAACACCAAGGAGATATTGATAGAGACGATGACGGCCTTCTTAATACCATTGAGATCCAACTGGGATCCAATCCTGCGAACCGCTCTGATGCCAGAAGGATTTACCTGGGCGGAAATCCTGCATTCCTCGTCGATGTATCGCAAGATGGAATCTACGATATCATCTACGATCCTGCAAGTGAAACAACCCACGCGGTGGAATACGCCGATGGCACCTACAAAATCGATGCAAACGGATACGGCTCATGGGACTACCTCTACCATACCATCGACGACTCAGTGATGCCCTATCAAGAAGCATATATTACGTTTCCGATGACCCTGCTGCTGTTGACCGGTATCATCCTCGCTCTCCTCGCAGTCGTTATTTTCTCTTATTTCAAAACCAGATCCCACCATCCAAAGAAACTGAGGGGACGGCCTAAAAAACTCCTACCTAACATTTCACCAATTGATAGTGGAACCCAAGAGATGGTCACTGAGACACGCACCCTCCTCTACCACATCCAACACGAGGTCAACACATACATAGAAAAACTCAATCAAATCGAGAAACAAATCCCCATAGCATCATCAAAGCTGGAACGCCAGCAACCCCCTGAAAAAGAAACAGAAGCACAGAAATTCAAAGACCGCGATGAGCTACCTCGTCCAGAACAACCGATGCCATCTTCTAAATCCAGATATGAAGATGTCGATGCCGAAATAGATAAACTCTTCGAAACGCTCCATCGAAAAAATACCTGAAAATACAAATGTAAGTAAATGCTTACGGCAAAGAGATACCCGATGAATAAAACAATCTGTGTACTACTTCCCCTCTTTCTCTTATTTTTTACTATTTCTTGTCAAGCGAATGTCATAGTTGAACCAGCAGAATTAACGATCACGATAACCGACGATTTCCTACAAGAAAACACCTCAACAAACATCACCATCCTGAATGATAACAACTACACCATCAACGTAACATGGTATCTCGAACACCCTAACCCCCCTTCCTTACTGCGACTAAACCGAACCTTAATCGAGAACCTTTCGTGGATTCATGTTACTCCATCCTGGCATCTTGTAAATCCTTATGCGATAGAATCCTTCTCAATTTTTCTTGCTATCCCGAAACGAAACGATCTCTTCGATCAACACTGGGAAACATGGGTCACGTTTACACCCCATGGGGAGCATGACAACGGCGTCTTTTCTCAAGAATACGCGATCCGTGTCTACATTGATACGCCTGTATCATCAACCCAACCAAACATCTCTGATTCGAACGCTCAAGAACATGATTTCTTCACACTTCTTCTCATCACAGGAGCAATCACCACAGGAAGCCTCTTTGCACTTTTCTGGTTCTGGAAAAAGAAATCAACGTAGAACACTCACCACACAAATCACTCAGCGTTTTTCTGAAGATATCAACCTCCCTCTGATTCCGTACACATTCGATCACAATCGTCTAAATCCCTTTCTGTTGTTTCAGGTTCATGGGATGGTTGAATGCAGAATATCACGGATAGCGAGGAACTGTAGGACTGGAATTTTTCTTTTCAGAATGGGGCAGGGTCCTATGAATTCTACAATATCGTCTATGATACTCTTTCAAACAGAGAATCAGTGCCTGGTATTGCCGATGCTTCCTGTTGTTTCTTAAACGCCTCCTCTCTTATTAATACAAACACTCGTACTGGAATAGAAGGATCTGGTCAGATCCGGGTCTTTTGGATTATTGGACTTATTATAATCTTAGATGTTATTTTTTTGCTTTTCCTTATTGTTCGCAGGCAGTGGTAAAAAAGAAACCATAATAACAGGTTAACATTAGATATGTGATTAAAACTGTATAAAAATTGATTTCAACGACCTCTTATTTTCCTTAAGTGTTAACGACCTCCAAGATCAACTCTAATACTGAAATTAATGAAAACGGAAAAAGTAAAAATGTACTATGATAATTGAAAATAATTATTTTTTAATTCTATATGATTTTTAAAACTATTTCATCCTTTTAAATAAATCGCTGTTGTCCTTTGACATTCACAGATGCTTAGCGCGATTTTTTGCAAAAAGAAAATTAATATTTCAGACCGTGGGATACAACGAAGGATTGTAACCGTTTTTTGTATGTTGTGTAACGTCCTGGTGTAGTTTTCCGTCCAGAGGTTTTCGATAATCCCTCGGGAGGCGTTCGGCGTAGACAACCAAAGTTGCTCGGTGAGAAACGCTTGCTCCTGCATCCCTTGATCCAGCTTGGTAAGGAACGGAGTGATATTCACCTCACTATGAATCATGAGATGTGCAAGTACCTCATTAACCTCATTTTCAAACAGGAAAACATTTTCCACGCTCTGGCAGAGTGACGTGATATTTCCATGACCATATTTCTGAAGAAGCGTGAGGGACAGCTCTGCTGCTTCCCCTATTTGATAGGGGTCGTAGATATCATTATCACAGATATGTATAGGAACATAGATCGAGGAGCACGCATGGTTGGCAGCAAACCAACCGCTGCTTAAGAGGTTCGCGTGTTCATTTGGTATCTTGAATATCATTGCTGCTTCATATTCAAACCTGTCCTCACATATCGGTCTTAATCCATTGAGATCTGCTGAATGAAAACGAGACCAACACATCAGATCTTTCACGGTGATTGCTCCATAAAAAGGCTGTATATGTGCCTGGAGTTCTTGTTCCCAAGCATGTACCGCAGTACAAACCGATATTTTTGCAATATCTCCCTGGAT
>DATLAF010000180.1:0-3802 GCA_035527635.1 Thermoplasmatota archaeon
TGGATCCCGGGTGTCGTTCGATCTGGATTCGGAGATGTTGTCGGAAATAAAGTCATTGGAGAAATTGATTTATACGACTTAATGAAAGCAGCGCTTCGACAACGACCAGAGTATATCCTAGTCGGAGAAATTCGTGGAAAAGAAGCGTATGTGTTGTTCCAAGCGATGGCGACAGGTCATACAACATATTCGACCGTCCATGCTGACTCTGCTCAATCGCTTGTTCATCGATTGGAAGGAAAACCCATTGAGATCCCACGTATTATGTTGCAGACATTGGACGTCGTTTGCATCCAGGTCATCTCTCGCGTGAAAAATAAAAGAGCACGACGATGCAAACAAATCATCGAAATAATTGACATCGATCCTACAACAAAGGAGATTCTTACCAATGAAGTATTCCGATGGGACCCGATTGAAGATAAATTCACTTACTCAGGTAAAAGCTACATCTTAGAACGCATTAGAGCAGAAAAGGACATCAGTCGGGAAGGGATGATAAGTGAAATTAAAAACCGAACAATGCTGCTAGATTGGATGAACAAAAACAATATCAGAGAATTCAAGAAAGTCGCGACTATCATCGCCCAATATACGGATAACCCTGCAGATGTCATGAAGAAAATAAGGAATGATTAATGATAAAGAAAATAGCAGTATGCCCTGAGTGTCATTCAAAAATTTCCTGTGAAGGGGAACCCGGTCAAAAAGTAACAGTTAAGTGTGATCCGTGCGGAAAAAAAGGTATCGTTGCTTTTGCTGCCAATGAAGTTACTATTGATGAAAAAAACTTAGTAGAACTTGAATGCTATCCGGTTCTTGAACCATTTGCATTTATTAAAATATTGAAAGATACGGCATCTCTTGATAAATTCTATAAAGTAATCGAACCACAGCTTTCTGATTCAGAACAACTCTCTTTAGATTTTATACAAAATACTTTGATGAGTTCGATTGATATTCGTTTAGACGAACTTGATGTATATAAGATTGAAGCGTTTCTGATCGAACGGATTAAGCATATCATCGAGGACTATAATATGATGGTTGATGATATGCTTCAAAATAAAATTTTGTATTATGTGAAAAGAGACTTCATATGGTATGGAAAGATAGATCCACTGATGCGGGATCCCAATATCGAAGATATTTCTTGTGATGGCTCGTGTCTGCCAATTTTTTTATTCCATCGAAAGTATGGTTCCTTGAAAAGCAACATCCAATTTTCTGATGAAGATGTGTTGTCTAAATTTGTGATAACCCTTGCACAGAAATGTGGGAAAAATATCTCCATAGCTGAACCAATGTTAGATGCGACGATGCCTGATGGATCTCGTATTCAGATGACTCTAAGTAAAGCAGTGACAACAAAAGGCTCGACGTTTACCATCCGAAGATTCAGGGCTGATCCGATTACTGCGACAGATCTCATTATGTATAAAAGCATGTCCCCTGAAATGGTCGCGTACATGTGGCTGGCGGTCGAAAATGGTGTAAACGCACTCATTGCTGGTGGTACTGCTGCAGGGAAAACATCGACCTTGAATGCGATTTCACTGTTTATCCCTCGAGAATCCAAAATTGTTTCTATCGAAGAAACACGGGAAATAAACCTACCTCATCCGAACTGGATCCCTGGAGTGGTTCGATCAGGTTTTGGTGAGATCATTAATGATAAACTTGCCGGTGAAATTGATTTGTACGATTTAATGAAAGCTGCGCTTCGACAACGACCCGAGTATATCCTTGTCGGAGAAATTCGTGGAAAAGAAGCGTATGTGTTGTTCCAAGCGATGGCGACAGGTCATACAACATATTCGACCGTCCATGCTGACTCTGCTCAATCGCTTATTCATCGATTGGAAGGAAAACCTATTGAGATTCCCCGAGTCATGCTACAGTCACTGGATATAGTCACAATACAGATACAAGCAGAATTAGGCGATAAAAGAGTACGACGATGTAAACAAATTGTAGAAATCGTCGATATCGACCCAATGACAAAAGAGATATTGACGAACGAAGTGTTCCGATGGGATCCCGTTCAAGATCAATTCTTCTACTCTGGAAAAAGCTATGTCATGGAACGTATACGAGCTCAACATGGAATGAGTAAAGATGAGATGATGGATGAGCTCAAACGACGCGTTGAGGTTCTCGAATGGATGAAGGACAACAATATACGCGCGTTTAAAGATGTGGCTCGCTTAGTAGCCTCATACTTGGATACACCCGATGAAGTCATAGAGAAAATCAGAACTGCGAACCAACAGAAACAACCACAACCAGAAATCACCGTAAAAAATCTGATCGTTGAAAAACAGGATAACATACCACAAGAAGAGTCAACAACAGACAATATCGTTATTAAAAAAAAATAGGAAAAAATAGAATATAATCGGAGGGATGCCGATGACACTTACAAAATATCAGAGAATGAGTTATAAATGGTTAGGCCGGGTAGGAGAAAAAAGAGCAAACCAACACCTACAAGAAGCATTGCAATCCGCACATATGGAGATCCGTGCTGGCGCGTATCTATCATATGTTATCCTAAGTGCGATCATTGGATTCCTGAGTACTATGGTAGTTATTGTGTTGTTCGTATTTCTTCTCCTTCCACTCGTCGGTGTTGGATTAGACGCAGGACTAACGGTTTTTTTCCTTTTCATCCCTGGATTTATCGGTGTTCTTATCTATGCGGTTTTACTCTCGTTACCAAAAAGCAAAGCCAAAGGCCGGAAAAAGAAGATCGATGTTAACTTAGCATACGCAATCAACTTCATCTCTGCAATGGCTTCCGCAGGTATTACGCCCACGGAGATTTTTAAAAGCCTTTCAAAACAAGATATCTACGGAGAGGTGAAAGAAGAATCAGCATGGATATACCGTGACGTCGGCTTACTTGGTTTAGATATTCTCACCGCGATAAAGAAAAATATCGCGCGAACACCATCACAAAAATTCAAAGAATTCCTTCAAGGGATGACCGTCACCGTCACCTCTGGTGGCTCATTGAAGACCTATTTTATGCATAAAGCAGACCAATATCTATGGGAAAACAGGAACACACAGAAACAACTCCTGGAAACCCTTGGTATTATGGCTGAAAGCTATGTTACCGCTGCTGTCGCAGGTGTATTACTCCTGCTTATTGTCATACCGCTTATGATGATTATCAGTGGAGCATGGAACGCCACGTTCCTTTATATCCTGATTTTAGTCGTCGTCCCTCTGATTCACGTTGGATTTGCGGTAGTGATTCGTATGATCTGCCAGGGGGCATAGATATGAAAAAAAAGAAAGAATTACATCAACAAAGTTTCATAAAAAATCTCATCTTAACAAAAAATATGACCAGACTAATCGTCTATATTGTATCTGCTGTATTGGTCTCTCTTTTTATCTTCCTTGGCGTGCTCTCGATGCTTGGTATCTTCACTGGATTCGGAGGTTTTATCGATTATTTTGTGTTTGCCTTGCTCTCTGGAACTGGTGTGTATGGGATGTACGAATCGTTACATGTCCGTCGAATTTCAAAGATTGATTCGATTTTTCCTGATTTCGTTCGAGATTTAGCTGAGTCTCGTCGAGCGGGAATGACGTTTACGAAAGCGATACTTTTTGCATCAAAGGGAGAGTATGGGATTCTTACCCCTGAGATTAAAAAAATTTCCCAGCAAGTCTCCTGGGGGGGTAGTGTCACCGATGCATTACTTTCCTTTTCTCAACGGGTAAACACGAAATCGATTCGAAGAACAATTACTCTTATTATCGAGGCAAGTAACAGCGGGGGGAATGT
>DATLAF010000181.1:0-11860 GCA_035527635.1 Thermoplasmatota archaeon
TTTTTATCGCGGCATGCTTCATGCGGGTGCTAATATGGTCAGGAAGATTCGCACAATGGATAATACCATATATATCAATGAAGCTCTGTGGTCCTTGTCCATTAAAAGGTATCAGTTTTTCAACGGGATGAATCGTAAGGATGGCCTCTCCACCACCGGTTGGGTAATACCCGCGTTTTATTAATTGGATCTCAGTTTTGATCCCGATTTTTGAAATCAACGGAAGAAAGACATGCGTAAAATAATCCCATGATGGCGCCCATCGTACATCGGTTCCGCCTCGCAGTTTTATCGTAAGAGGCGTTGATGTATGAAACGCGCTCAGCAAACATGCTTGAAACACCAGTGTCATGCTCCCTGCGGTTCCAATATCAAACGTATAGGTTCCTGGTTTGATGTCCTGAGGTGTGAACTTCAAGTTCGTTGAATGCACTGATAAGCCTTCTACCTCTGCATCGCATATTGTTTGGATGCAAGATAGAGCAGTGTAGTGTTGCGGTCGTAGTCCTGGGACCGGGCGTCGTGCTCGAATATTGGTTATTTCGATTGGTTGTTTCGTCAGCACTGACAACGCAACCGCGGTGCGGACAATCTGCCCACCACCTTCACCGTATGAGCCATCGATCAATAACACAGTTTTTCAACCCTTTTTCTGAGATAATGTTTCTAAGAGGAGTTCCAATGCAGCGGTACAAGTACTTTCTTTATTACTGAGTCGATCGCCGGAGAAGAGAAATTGTTTGACCACAATAGAATCCTTCGTCGATACGGCGATGTACACCAGTCCAACCGGTTTGTCTTTGGTATCCCCGGTCGGTCCTGCTAGCCCTGTGGTCGCGATACCATAATCAACCTGAGCATTTTGCCGTATTGCATTCGCCATTGCTGCTGCGACTTCTTTACTTACCGCACCATGCTTTTGTATTAGGTTCTCTGGGATATCAAGCAACTGCGTTTTTGCTTGGTTGCTATACGAAATTACTCCACGATCAAAATACGCAGAGCTTCCTGATACATTCGTCAATGTATGTGCAAGAAGACCACCGGTACATGATTCTGCGGTCGCGATCGTCACATGATGTTTTTTCAGTTCATCAGAGACTTTATTAATAAGATTCCTATCTCCCAACAAGCACACCTCATCAGAGGTAAACTCATTGGTATGATATAAGGTTTCACAAACGTGAAAACGTTATATAGGGAAATTCTCATCCGGGACCTATTACACTAACGCCGTTGTGTTAGCCCCGTAGTGTAGTGGTCAATCATTCTGGCCTTTGGAGCCAGCGACAGAGGTTCGAATCCTCTCGGTGCTACTTGAAAACTAAACAATGCTCCTGTGGTGTAGCGGCCAATCATGAGGCCCTTTCGAGGCTTCGACTCGGGTTCGAATCCCGACAGGAGCACCTTTTCATTTTTTTCCCCTGTTGGGAAAAAAAAAATCGTAAAAATTGAGTTTTCTCCCGTTACTGAAAAAAAGGAGCATTATACTCGAAAAGTATTTACGTATTAAAATTTGCAGAGCTGAATATGCTATCTATGAGCATTGTGTATTCTTCTTCATGTTTATAGCAAACTTTTCTGCATGTTTGAGGTCGCCAGCGTTCGGTCTTCCTTTGTTTATTCCACCAAATAGCTTCAAGAAACTGTTTGTGTTATACCCTGGACAGATAAATTCATCGACAATTGTGTATCCTTTCGATTGTAGTTTTTCCTTTAATGAGGAGTGAGCCTTTACAATATATTCGTTGACGTGCTCTCCATCGACCGCGAAGGCTGGTGCTCCAAAGGTAGAGAAAATGAATGCGTTCTTGTTGGTAACCGGTGGTAATGTATCGGTAAGGTCAAGAAGAGTTGTATGGTGTTTGGAACCGTAAATCCCAGAGCCGAAGCCGATGAGATCATACTGCTGAAGTGCTTCAGGGTGTATCTCCGTGGGTGTTTTCACCTCGCAATCAAGGACTTTCGCAATCACATTCGCGATTTTCTCTGTATTTTTATGATGATAGGAAAACAAAATCACGAGAGATTTTATAGGCATCTAAATACTCTATGGTGTTTTTTTCATCTCATGACGTAACCACAAGGAACCACCGATAACAATAGGAATCCCGAAGATGATGACCATCCAGATGATTACCCAAAGATACGAATAAACCAGATAATCAAATGTCCATGTTGCAAACGGAACATTCCAGTTGCCATCAAGATACACCTTAATGATAAACCCAATATTGACCAAGAAGGTGATTGCTCCTCCGCTATCCTTGCTTCGTGACCGTTTGCCGAAAAGATGCCCACTCCTATATTCATTTCGTTCCTCATCAGGTAGTTTTTTCCACCAGAGGATATAGATAGCTGCAACAGCAATAATGACGGGGATGCCGATGAACAGGACCTCCCAGAAAAGTAAATGTAGCAAAAATGTCACAAGATACCCCATGGTCCATAAATTTAAAGTAGTAGGTACAAGATCAGTCGCTTGAGCATCTCCAACGAACCATAAAAAAACAAGAATCGCACTAATCACTGCTACAATAGCTACTGTGATACACAACGCAAGCATTTTCCACTGTTTTTTTATGAATTTTTTCCAGATCTTTTCACTCTGTTCTAACTCAAGTTCTGTCATAATATCTTCTCTTTACCGTTGGAATCAATAATGATGATGGCACCTTGTATTTACCGTTGATATTTAACTATTTGTATTACATGCAAAAATATTAGGGTTAATTTTTTTTATTCAACAGTTATAAACACATTTCCCTTTTTTAATTCTTTAATCATGTATCGGAACGTTTATTATTAGGGATTATATCCTGCTTTCAAAAAATTGGTTGAAAAATAAGGTGAATAAGAATGGATATACAAACATATAGACTCTTAGGTATCATAGGCACTCTTCTGATGGTGCTAGTTTTCCTACCATCCGTCGGAGGACTGTTCATATTAATCGGAATAATTTTTATACTTGTTGCTTTAAAAGGATATGGCGATGCATATAAAGATGGGAGTATTATTCACAATGCAGTATATACTCTTGTTTTTGAAATTATTGGTGCCGTCGTCTGTGTAGGCGTTATTATTTATGGAGCCATGGGTTTTCTTGCCTCATTGGGAATCAACAACCTTGCTGATCTCCGTTCCTGGCAGGCCATCGACTGGCAGAATTCGATTAATGTTAGTAACATCCTCCCATTCATTGGAGCAATTATCCTTGGACTTGTTATCCTCTTTGCATTCACGGTACTTGCATCCCTCTATTTCAAGAAAGCAATGAATGCCCTCTCTACAAAAACTGGGGTAAAACTCTTCCATACCACTGGAACGATGTTTTTTGTTGGAGCATTGCTCACGATCATCCTCATTGGTTTTATTATCATATGGGTAGCGTTTATCCTGCTATTGATATCTTTCTATGAATGCAAACCTCAAGAACAAATGCAACAACCCAAACAACAAGTTCCACCCTCATAACCCATAGAAACAAATTTAAAATAACTAGTTTATCCCCTGATTTCAGGAAGGGATTTATACCCGTGAGTGCTCAATTCGTATAAGAACATATCCTTTTTTATCCAAATAATCTGTCAGATAATAATTATCCCAATCATTCATCTTCGATAATTCAGACTTAAAATCTTCGAGAATAAAAATAGACGACACCTGCATTAAGAAGAAGCATCGTACCAATAATACCAATAGGCAATAAACGAAAAACATCTGATACCTTGCTTCCAGTAAGCAAAACATACACATAAAACACCAATGCAGGATAGATAGGCACCGCTGATACAAAAAATCGTATTTTGAAAATTGTCATATCACGCTTTTTCTGCCTATATACTAAGTAATAAATTATAGATAAAACAATCATCCCAACCCAGAGAATTGAAACGCTTAGTAACGGATAGTCAAACTCTATAAGAGTGAAATACCAAACGAAAAGCAAGCATAGTGTTACGATTACAGATACGATATCCTCTTTTACGATCTCCATTGTATCAACAGTTCAACTACGTATTTTTCAGAATCAATGATGAAGTTATATAGTGTTTCCTTTTGTAAAGGAAAATCTCACAAAAAAGGAAAAAAGGAGGTAAACCCAATCAATATGAGCATATCATTTCAAGACAAACAACGAGGTCATGTCATTGATTTTTTTACAAATTTTTAAATTCTTTTAGGTCTAATTTTAGCCCTTCGGCGACACGACGACCATACTCAGGATCAGCATTAAAGAAAATCTTTGTTTGACGAATCTGAATGTCTTTATTTGCGTTGCACAAATGAGTCACAATATTTCCGATCAAATGGTCTTTATCCGTTGCTGTCATGACTTTTCGATAGAGATCTCCTGCTTGCACGAAATCATCATTAGGATGCGTATACTTCTGACGTGCTGCTTTCCCGGACACCTCAAATGACGGCTCAGCTGCGTCAATGAGTGGTTCTGGACCACCAAAACTATTCGGATAATAGTTTGGTTTTCCACCTTCGTTCCCATCAAATCGCATGTACCCGTCACGCTGATAATTCTCCACCGTCATTGCTTTGGGTCTATTCACCGGTAAGAGATGAAAATTTGGACCAAGCCGATACCGATGGGCATCATGGTAGGCAAATAGACGTCCCTGTAACATCTTATCAGGTGATGCAGCAATCCCTGGCACGAAATTCCCCGGGGAAAACGCAGCCTGTTCTACCTCTGCGAAATAATTCTCTGGGTTGCGGTTCAGAACCATCCGTCCAATCTTCATCGGCGGGTAATCGCTGTGAGGCCATACTTTGGTGACATCAAAAGGGTTAAAACGGTAGGATTCAGCATCATCCGGTTTCATGACTTGTATTTCAAGAGTCCATGAGGGATACTCCCCCCGTTTGATTGATTCATAAAGGTCACGGGTTGCATGGTCAGGATCTTTCCCTTTAAGAACTTCTGCTTCTTCTCTGGTGAGGTTCTGAGCCCCTTGATCTGTTTTGAAATGGTATTTCACCCAGTAATAGTCCCCTTTGTCGTTGTACCATTTGTAGGTATGACTACTGTACCCATTCATATAACGAAATGTTTTCGGAGTTCCTCGGTCTGAGAAAAGAATGGTCACCTGATGAATGGATTCCGGTGTTAAGGACAGGAAGTCCCAAAACATGTTTGCATCTTTAGTGTTTGTGGCGGGATTTCGTTTTTGTGTATGGATAAAATCAGGGAATTTTATCGGATCTCGAATAAAAAACACCGGGGTGTTATTCCCCACGAGATCATAGTTACCATCTTCGGTGTAGAACTTTACTGCAAAACCGCGAGGGTCACGCTCTGCATCAGCAGAACCTTTCTCTCCTCCAACGGTGGAAAACCGGGCGAAGACTTCGGTCTTTTTTCCAACTTTTGAGAGAAACTTCGCTTTTGTGTATTTGGTGACATCAGAGGTGACTTCAAAGTATCCTCCTGCTCCAGCACCTTTTGCATGAACGATTCGTTCAGGGATACGCTCACGGTTAAAATGAGCAAGTTTCTCAAGCAAATGAACATCTTGCATGAGGACAGGTCCGTGGTCGCCTGCCGTGATACTGTTCTGATCATCATCAACTGGTTTTCCAAAATTAGTTGTTAAAATCTTTTTATTTTTTGCCATTTTAAGCCTCCTCATCTATTTTATCATTTATTGTGCGCTATTTTGAATAAGAGTAATTATTATTAAAAGTTTGGATTATCGTAATCAGAGTGATATAACCGTTTGGACAATGAGAGGAATATGCATTTTTCCAAAGCTTTGTTGTGTCAAAAATTCTTTTTACTCTATGCCGTATTCGGTTCCTGTGGAAAAAAAGGATTTAGCAGAAGAAGTAAAAGAGCTGAATAAGAGAATCAGTGAATTAGAAAAAATGCTTTCATCGATAATCACACCATTGCAAGACGTTAGTAAAGTCACACAAAATTACATCAGATTAATTGGTATTTTAATTGATCGAGGCGGTCTGAGCCCCGATATGACACTTCCTGAGCTAAAAGACCCGATTTCCAAGGACATTGTACGAGCTCTTTTAGAACGACCGGATCAAAATATTTCACAAATCGAGGAGTTGGTACGAAGCAAAAGAGGCACTGCTTCACGAAGAACGATACGAGAAAAATTGCGTTATTTAGAAGAAAAGACCATTATTGAAAAACAGCAAAAAGGATCTCTCTATGTCTATCGTTTGAATGAAACAGTAATTAAAAAGTGGTCACAACTGCTCGGTTTTCATATATAAAATGACCACGGTACACATGTTTACTAAGAAAAAATGGAGGAATAACAAACATGTCAGAACATGAACGAATGCCGGACCCAGAAAAAATAAAGGAAATATTGGATATCGTAAGTGAAAAAATCCCCGGGCTACTTAAAGAGTTAAGTAGTCTCCTGTACAGTGCTGATAGCGCAAAGAAATATGCACAAGCAGCCGCAATCTTCTATAAAGAGTTAAAGACCGCAGGGATGACCGATGAACAAGCCTATGAACTCACCAGCCAGTATTTATCAACCTTGAATCTTGGGAAGATGATGGGAAACTTCGGTAAGAACCACGAACATTAATACACAAAAAAGATCAGGAAGAAATCATGCATGAAGTAATCAAGGAGAAACGCGAAAGAAGGGTACTGAAAAACGTTGGCGTTCTTCTTCCGTTTCTCCCCAAGTTTCTGTTTCAATCAAGCATAACGTTCTTACGGTTTAAACGAAGAGCGAAAAAAGCTGGAAAGGTTTTTCGACAGGAGCTGATAAAACAAGGGGTCGACAAACGCACAGCCTCTGGGTTGACAGGATTTTACCTACAAAGTAGCCAAATAAAAAATTTCATTCAGACGTTTCGCTAAAAATTCTATTCAAGGAGTCATGTGAGAACATGAGCCAAAAGAAAGCAAAAATGTTTAATAAACGGGCAGCTAAACCAAAATATAAGGCAGATCAGATCATACAAACCCTTTCGTTGAAACCAGGTCAAATGATAGCAGATATCGGGTCTGGAGGCGGCTACTATACGCTTCGATTTGCACAAGAAGTGGGAAAAACAGGGAAGGTCTATGCTGTTGATACCAACCAAGAATTCCTCGAATTCATCAAGAAACAAGCCACAGAACATGGAGTATCCAATATTACCACACTGCTTTCGTCATCAGAACATCCAGAACTCCCCAAACACACGCTTGATTATATATTCCTACGAAATGTTACACATCATCTGTTCAATCGAGTCGATTATTTTCAAAGGTTAAAAGAAACGTTCAAACCAAATGGGAAATTCGTTATCATCGAATATGACGGAAGAGGCGGATTTTTTAGTTTCCAAAAGCGTCATCGTCATTTCATTCCTCAAGACATACTACTTAAGGAAATGAAACAAGCAGGATACGCACTACAGAAAAGTTATGATTTCTTATCAGAACAATCATTTATGATATTCTCTCTAAAATAACAACATCGATTGTGTCACATATATGGAATTCAAACTGTTTAGCGAGATAGGTATGAGCGCGATTATTAATGTAATTTATCAGTTCTATTCATGAGTTCGTTTTTCATGAATTTATGTACGGCATCGCTTACTGTTTTCTCATCGGTTACAATGGGAAGAATATGATGGCTTGTTAAATCCGCATATATCCTTTGTCCCATCCCATAACTGATGACCACATCGCAATCATTGATATTCTTAATCATCGTATCATGATCGCAACTATGGCATTCTCCAGTGCTTTTTCCAATGTTTTCTCGATATTCTTGTTTCAGTATAGTATTATTCTCTATCTCAAATACCATAAAACCACTTGCTCTTCCGAAATGCACGGAAATAGTTTTTTGGTCATCTGATGCAACTGCTATTTTCATTTCTGTTCACCTCTTCGATAACATCTTCCTTTTCTACTACCATTCTGTTGAGGGTTAATTTCATAGGTCCCCCCCTCAATTTTCAATGCTTTTGCATTGACGATAACATCTGCTATTTTTCTACGTGCCTCCAGATAAAGGCGGTGAAATGTGGGTTGCGAGATGTTCATATGCTGGGCGCATTGTTCTTGTTCTAATCTGTCAACATCTTTTAACCGTATCGCCTCGAATTCATCAACGGTGAGAATGACGTCTTCTAAGTCAGTCATTGGAATTCCCGCTGGTTTGAAGTAGGTGATACCTGGTTCAAAGCCCACCTGTCGGCAACGTCGAGGTCTCGGCATCCTTCCTTCACGAATCACATTCTTTTAATTGTTTTTCAAGCAACTCTTTCTCTTGTTCAATTGCTTTTAGTTTGTTCTCTAATATTTTCTTCTGCTCATCTTTCGTTAAGGTCATTGATTCTACTAAAGGATATCTCTGTTGATATCTCCATCCGACACCACGACCAAAACCTGTCGGTCTGTTGCATTTCCAATTCCTTTCTTGAGCCCCCCAGGGCCCTGTTCCATCGCCACATGGCATAGTTTTTTTCACCTCTTAATCTTCTGTACTATTTTTTCAATATTTTCTACAATATCCTCAAATGATTTATTCACAGTTGTGTTACTATGATGAAGTTTAGTATCTCCCGCATCACCTCGCTCCACGATATTTGGATCGAGTGGTATTTTCCCTAAAAAAGGGATCATGAAATCCATAGCTGCTTTGTATCCTCCACCTGTTTTGAAAATGTCAATATTTTTATTACAATGCGGACAGGTGAAGCCACTCATATTTTCTATAATACCAATAATAGGAAGATTCATCTTCTTTACAAAATTTATCGATTTCCGTACACTTAATATGGCAACATCTTGGGGTGTGGTTACAATTATCGCACCATCGTTGTCCGGAATCAGTTGAGCGATACTCAGTGCTTCATCACCGGTACCCGGTGGTAAATCAACGATGAGATAATCTAAGTCGCCCCAGTGAACATTACTGATGAATTGTTTAATCGCTCCCATCTTTACGGGCCCACGCCATATAACTGGAGAATCAGAATCGGGGAGGAAGAAACTCATTGACATTACTTTGAGGTTCGGTAGTACGGTTATTGGAGTTATTCCTTGCTCAGAGATATCTGGTTTCTTGTTTTCGATGCCAAGTATTTTCGGGATACTTGGTCCATGAATATCACTATCTAGTATACCGACCTTGTATTTTTTTTCTGCCAAGGCTAACCCAAGATGTGCTGCGACCGTGCTTTTTCCAACGCCGCCTTTTCCGCTTAATACAAAGATTTTATGTTTCATTTTTGCTAAATTTTGCGTAATTTTTTCGTCGTTATGTATTTTGTTCTGCATAAGATCTTACACCATTTTAAATTCCGATATTATGAATATATATTCATAATTATTATTTAAGATTTTCTGTCTAATGGGTCTTTTTAAAAAAATAGTATAATTTAGGTCGACCGAAATATTTATATTTTTAGAAATACTATATCATAACATAGGGAAAAATTATGCCGCAAGAACACATCGAAGAATATCTCGAAGCAATCTACGATATCGCAGGACGAGACGGTACAGCAAAAACAACCGAAATAGCAGAACGTCTCAAGAACGCGCCAGCGAGTGTTACTGAAGTGTTCCAGAGAATGAAGCAGAAAGGCTTCGTTTCTTATGAACCACATAAAGGCGCTTCCCTCACCACAAAAGGCTACAAAGCAGCCGTAAAAATAAAACGAAAACACAGGCTCCTTGAAGTCTTTCTAGATAAAATGTTGCATTTACCTCAGGAGAACATCCATGAACAAGCATGCAAAATGGAACACGTCCTAACCGATGAAACCGAGATAGCTCTCTGTAAAACACTCAAAGGACCAACCCAATGCCCCCATGGATCACCAATCCCTCCCTGCAATCTTGAAGTAAAAAATTGTCAAGAATGCCTTTCTGAACAAACCCTTTCACTTGAAAAACGGGAAAAAGACATCGTTGCCATCACCTCGTTAAAACACGGTGAAAAAGCAAAGATTGTGTTTGTCCGCGGTGGCGGAGGCGTGATGCAGCGATTATGCGATCTCGGACTTACCAATGGTACGATAGTGTCCATTGAACGAACAGCACCGATGAACGGTCCTTTAGAAATTTGCGTCCGAGGATGCAAACTTGTCATTGGCAAAGGTATCGCAGAGAAAATCTTTGTACAGAAAACGTGATTATATATGAAAGCTGACCTTGTTATCGCTCTTGCGGGGAATGCAAACGTTGGAAAAAGCTCCATCTTTAACCAACTCACGGGCCTTGGACAAATCATTGGCAATTGGCCAGGTAAAACCGTGGAAAAAGCAGAAGGAATGCTCCTCCACCATGGCAAACATATCAAGATCATTGATTTACCAGGGATTTATTCTCTCTCGACATATTCCCAAGAGGAAATTGTTTCTAGAGAATATATTGCACTGCAGCACCCTGATGTTGTTGTTAACGTTGTCGATGCGACCGCGCTAGAAAGAAACCTATTTTTTACCCTCCAACTCCTTGAAATGGGAACTCCCCTCGTAATTGCTTTAAACCTTGTAGACGCTGCGAAGAAGAAAGGCATAACCATTAATGAAAAAAAGCTTCAAAAGTTACTCAATACTCCAGTCGTTCCTACTATCGCGACAAAAGGTATTGGAGTCCATGAAATCGTTGATAACGCGATCATCCAAGCAACAAGACGATCACCAACGAACAAGAACGCTCTCCGCTATGGTCCCGAGATTGAAACAAGGATAGAAAAACTCGAAAGAGTCCTTACCAAAGTTGAACTAGGATACCCTCTGAGATGGACTGCGATAAAGTCATTAGAAGGGGATTCTGAGATTGTCAACAAAATCAATGAGAAAGATCCCACGGTGATTGTCGCGGCGAACATTCTTGCTGGGGAAATATCTGAGATTCATAAGGAACCGTGTTCAACGGTTATTGCCTCAGAACGATATGCGGTCGCCGCTCGAATTGTAAAAGAAGTACAAACATTCAAGGAATCAGAAAAACCCTCGATGAGTGAACGGTTAGACGCACTGAGTATGCACAGCGTCGGTGGGTACGTTCTCATGTTTGCCATCATGCTTAGTATTCTCATATTTATGTCACTTTTTGGGGGATGGTTATCTGAAACAATACAGAACCTCTTCGAAAGCCTTAATCCACATCTACCGGGGGTTTGGCCTGATCTTTTCTGGAACGGTGGAGTTGTAGGGCTGTATGCGACACTTTCTGTCGCCCTTGGGTTCATCTTGCCATTTTATCTTATCCTTGGGTTCCTTGAAGACTCAGGGTATCTCCCTAAGATTGCGTATCTTATGGACCGACCATGTCATAGCATAGGTCTGCATGGGAAAGCGTGCATCCCTCTGATGCTTGCATTCGGCTGCAACGTGCCTGCCTGTGTTGGATGTCGCATCATGGAAACCAAACGTGACCGATTTATCGCCATTTTTCTCTCAACATTGGTTCCTTGTTCAGCACGAACGGTGGTGATTCTTGGGCTAGTGGGTGCCTATGTCGGAGTACAATGGGCTCTTTTACTCTATATAGTTGATTTCGCTCTGATTTTTGTTATCGGAAGAATCCTTAATCGTTTTCATCCCGGTGTGTCTGTCGGTATTATCATGGAAATGCCGTCCTATCGACTCCCGTCAGGGAAGGTAATATTGAAACAAGCATGGAACCGGTTCAAACCGTTTCTGATCACGGCTCTGCCCCTTATCATCCTTGGTAGCATCATTATCGAGGCGATGCGAATCACTGATGTTCTTTCTCTGGTATCAAATGCATTAAGTCCAGTTACCGTTGTCTGGCTTGGGCTTCCCGCGTTCACCGGTTTTCTTTTTATTTTCGGAATTTTACGAAAGGAAGCAGCGCTTATTTTATTAATGTCTGCTGCAGGGA
>DATLAF010000182.1:0-14536 GCA_035527635.1 Thermoplasmatota archaeon
CCCCACCGATAAATACGAGGTTTCTCCCCCTCCAGTTATCAACGGGAAAACCATTGCCATAAGGACCGCGGATTCCAACAGAATCTCCTGGTTTGCAATTAAGCAATGCATTGGTAACTTTCCCATGTCTCATGGCACTTATTTCAAGATACTCTTTCTTTGTCGGAGACGATGAGATGGCAAACATACATTCTCCGACTCCTAAAAGACCAACCATGACACATTGACCTGGGCCAAAAGCAAACTCCTGCTTTTTTTTTGCATTTGTAAAAACTAACCGGAATGTTTTAATCGCTCGTTGCCCACCAACTTCTTCAACGATATGTTCAATGGTTGCTGGGAGCGGCAGGTATGGGTTTTTTACTGTTTCACCTCCCGTGCATTCGCGATAATTTCTACAATATCAATATGAACAGGGCATTCGTCGATACATCTTCCACATCCAACACAACCAAGAATTTGATTGTTTTTAAGAAGATAATTAAATTTATGATAGATCCGATTCCGCACTCTGTTCATTTGTGTCGCTCGTGGGTTGTACCCAGAGGCATGGCATGAGTATTCTGAGTACATACAGGAGTCCCAGATGCGAACACGTGCTCCTTTGTTTTGTGATGATTCATCCTGGATGTCGAAACAATGACAGGTTGGGCATAGAAACGTACAGATTCCACATCCAATGCATCGTTGTGCTATGGTTTTCCAGTATGGTGAGTCAAAGATTGCATCAAGAATTGAATCGATACGTTCAACAGAAACCTGACGTTTGATACTTTTTTTTGCTTGCGCACAGATGGTGTCTCTCTTTTTCGTCTCTTGTTGAGTTGGTTCTGTAAGTCCGACAAAATCCTTTAGCAGGTGTTCTCCTCTTTCAGTAATAATCTCCATATAATATGAATCTGTAATATCAGTCAGTAGAATGTCAAGTCCACATGGATCGTCTGGGTTTCCTCCAACGCTTGAACAAAAACAATTCATTGGTGGGTTTATGCACGTTAACCCGATTAAGATTGTTCTTGTTCTTTTTGAACAATAAAACGGATCTTCGCAATCATTTTTAAACACTGCATCAAAAAGAAGGAAGCTTTTTGCATCACAGGATCTAACTCCAAAGATAATTGTGTCCTTTTTTTTAAGTGATGGTGTCTCAGTCGTGACGTCCTTTTCTTTATTAAATCGTACTAGCGTTTCTGTTTGAGGAAAAACAATTGTTTTTGGTGGTGTTTTTAGCTTTAAAAAATCAAGGGTTATCTCCTGAGGTGTGTTGATTTGTTTATAGATAATGATATCGTCTTGCTTTACTGGCCCCCACACGATGTTCTTCTTTATCAGAGACGAAATAAAATCAGATACTTTATCTTTTTTTATCGTATAACTTTTCATTCATTCACCTAAATGATACAATCCTCTGGGTCATCGGGTTTATAGGCAGCGAGAAGAGGTTTTGCATCAACAGATATGCCTGGCGTATACTCAAATAAATCTTTTACCTCTTTGAGCATTTTCTTATTTAGCAACATTAATGGGATATTCATTGGACAAACACGTTCGCATTCACCACACCCTGTACAACGTCCAGCAACATGCAACGCTCTCGTCAAATGCCATACCGTGTTTTCTGAAATTGTTACAGACCGTCTCAGCCATTGTGGGTTTAACTGCTCAGCTGAACACTCTTTACAAAAACAGACTGGACAGATATTTCGACACGCATAACATCGGATACAACGACTAAACTGTTTTTCCCAAAAATTCCACTTCTCTTGAGGGGATTTCGCCTCAATTTGTTTCACATCAGAGTAACTCTCCGATCCAAAAGGCTGTTTTTTTTCTCCTAGAAGAACATCATACAATACTGGAGTTGGATACTCGCAATGGATGCATTTCTCTAACAGAACTTCCTTCTTTGAAACCTGATGATTCTTTCCAGCAATAGTGAAAATAAACAGGTCATCTTTTTCTACAACATCTACCGGTCCGATAACATCGGGGAACTTTGTTTGAAATTTTTTCTGATCGATAACTCCACCACAAGAGATCCCAATAATGACAAGATTTTCACGGGGTATCCTCTTTTCAATAATTAATTGGACTAGTGAACGGCTATCACAACCTTTTACTACAATACCAATTTTTTCATCCCCCTCATAATTTTTCAGATACATCGTAAGATTATTCACACAAAACGGAGAGAAAACAAGATGGCTGACATCCTTTTTCCTTTTCGCAAAAAACGGTACAGTCTGAGACCCGAACGATTCGTTTGAATACCCTAAAATATATTGCACATTATAGGTATCAAAAATTTTACTTGCTTCTGCTTGAATTTGCGAAATCTCTACCATTCATTACTCCTTTTTATTTGTTGTATAGGACCAAGCTTTCGAATCTCTTCAGTAGCCTTTTTCATCACCTCAGCAAATTTACCGCCTTCGGAAGCAGACACCCAGGTCATTTGTACGCGACGGGGATCAATCCCGACGTATTCTAGAAGCAGTTTGAGCAGAGTAATACGACGTCGGGTGAGATAATTCCCCTGGTTATAGTGACATTCCCCTGGGTGACATCCCCCAATAATAACACCATCGATACCATTCTGCATTGCATTTAACACAAAGGAAGGATTCACCCGACCGGAGCACATCACCCGAATTATTTTCACATTTGTCGGGTACTGCATCCGACTAGTTCCAGCAAGATCTGCTCCTGCATAACTACACCAGTTACACAAAAATGCAAGAATCGATGGTTCAAATCGCTCAGTCATACCTTCACCATCCGCTCAGGACTCTATCATGTAATACATGTAAAACTATGAGACGCATATATTTTTTTATGTACCCTGCCCTGCCGCTGCATCAACCATAGAAATGATCTGCTCCCGCTTGAATCCTTTCTGATCTATCGCACCTGACGGACACGCTGCAATACAACTCCCACAACCCTTACATACTGCTTCAATAACACGGGACACTCTCCCTTCTTTTCCATCCTTGGAAACCGCAACCATCTCTATCGCATTATACGGACAGATCTTCTCACACACACCACAACCACTACACAGGTCTTCACTGACGCATGCGATGGGTGCATCCGTGTAATATTTATCTTTCGAAATAATCGTCAACGCTCGAGCTGCTGCGCCATAGGATTGCGCGATTGTTTCCGTAATCGATTTTGGAGAATGCGCCATGCCGGTAAGGAAAATACCTTCTGTTGCAAAATCAACAGGTCGAAGTTTCACATGTGCCTCTAAAAAGAATCCATCTTCATTCAGAGGAACTTTCAGTTTTTTTGCCAGCTGCTCGTTATCAGCTGCAGGAATAATCGCAGAGCTAAGAATCAGATAATCCGCATGAATCAACAGTTTTTCTCCAAGGATGATATCTCGTGTTTCGATTTCCAGACCATCTTTTCCTTTTTTCACTGTTGGTTTCTGATCTTTATCAAAACGAATAAAAATAACACCCGTGTCACGTGCTTTCTCATAGTATGTTTCCCGGAACGCATAGGTTCGCATATCACGATATAAAATGAAAATTTCTGTATCTGGGTGCCGTTCTTTGATTTTCAACGCATTTTTAATCGCATCAGTGCAACAGATTCTGCTACAGTACGGCCGGTTTTCCTCCCGGGAACCGACACATTGAATCATCACGATAGTTTTTTTGCCAAACCCGGTACCACTGGCAAGATGTTTCTCAAGCTCTAACTGTGTCATGACGTGACTGTTTTTCCCATACAAATATTCTGTGGGCTTATATTCTTCTGCTCCTGTTGCAACAACGATGACACCATGTTCAATTTTGACTTTTGTCACACCATTCTTCAATGATGTCGTATAATTCCCAACATATCCATCGACTTTGTCGACCGTTGCTTTTTTAAACACCTTGATTTTTGGGTGTTTCTCTACTTTTTCTACGATGGATCTCATGTATGGTCTAACATCATGATCCTCAAGAGTCCATGAAATATTCTGAAGGTTACCTCCCAGCTCTTTTTCTTTCTCGACAAGGAACACTTCAAAGCCTTGATCCGCAATGGTGAGTGCTGCTGTCATCCCAGCAAGTCCACCACCAATTACTAATGCTTTCTGCGTCACATTCAATTCAATCGTCTGTATTGGTTCAAGCAGACGCGCTTTTGAGACTGCCATTCGAACAATCCCTTTTGCTTTTTCTGTTGCCTCCTTTGGCTCTTTCATATGCACCCAGGAGCACTGATCTCGGATGTTTGCCATCTCAAAAAGATGAGGATTTAATCCTGCTTCCCGAATTGTTTCTTGGAATAACGGTTCATGGGTCCGTGGAGTACACGAAGCAACAATGACTCTGTTTAACTTATGTTCTTTAATTTTTTCTATAATCTTGCGTTGCGTATCCTCTGAACATGTGTAGAGGTTCTCTTCAGCATATATAACATTTGACAGCGATTTTGCGTAATCAACCACTGATTCAACATTCACATATGCTCCAATGTTTATCCCACAATGACAAATAAACACCCCAATTCGTGGTTCTTCTCCCGAGACATCTCGCTCGAGCGGATATTCTTTCTTTTCAATAAGCGTGTTTCTTTCTGAAGCAATCACGCTACTTGCTTTGGCTGCAGCACCTGATGCTTCCATGACTGTTTCAGGGATATCTTTTGGACCTGAGAAAGCACCACAGACAAACACGCCTCGACGTGTGGTGTCAAGAGGTTCAAACTCAGGGGTTTGACAGAACCCAAATTCATTAAGGGATATCCCTACTTTTTTTGCTAACTCCTTCATGGTTTCTTTGGAGGTAAAACCAACCGAGAGAATCACCAGGTCAAAGTCCTCCTTTTTCAGGGTTCCTTCTTCTGTTTCATATTTGATTGAGAGATCCTTGGTTTTTTTATCCTCTTCGACTGAGGAGATACGACATCGGACAAATCTGACACCATATTCTTTTTCTGCACGGTTATAGTATGATTCAAAGCCTTTCCCGTAGGTACGCATATCCATATAAAAAATGGTTGGTTGAATGTTGGGTGCGTGTTCTTTTGCTATGACCGCTTCTTTAATCGCATACGTACAACAGACTGAGGAGCAATAGTTTTTCTCACAAGCGTTATCGCGGGATCCAACGCATTGTATCCATGCTATTTTTCGTGGTTCTTTCTGATCAGAGGGTCGGACCACATGACCCGCGTATGGTCCTGACGCAGAAAGGATTCGTTCAAACTCAAGGGATGTGAGCACGTTTTTATATCGTCCATACCCATATTCGCTTTTCAATGTTGCATCAAATAATTCATATCCTGGTGCAAAAATCACTGACCCAACATTTAGCTCAATGATTTTTTCACTCATATCATGATCAATTGCGTCTGCTTCACATGCTTCAACACATTGTTTACAAATTGAGCAGAAATTACAACTTAGACACCGTTGAGCTTCCAAGCGAGCCTGTTCCTCTGTTAACGGAAGTTCTACTTCTTCAAAAGATTCGACACGTTTCTCAACATCAAGTTTAGGGATTGTCACCCGAGGTTTTTTTTCAAATTTTTTATCAGGTTTCGGGGCTACAATATTTTCTTTTCCAGGTCTGCCCTCATATAGTTCTTCGCCATTGAGATGTCGATCAATGGAGATTGCTGCCTCATGGCCCTGCGCGATTGCTTCAATGACAAGCCCTGGTCCAACCACTGCATCACCAGCAGCAAAAATCCAGGGGATATTCGTTTGATACGTCAAATTATCAACTTGGAGTAATCCACGTTTTGTGACGAGAACGCCATCTGCTGCTTTTAGAAGTGTATAGTCAACTTCCTGACCGATAGCAACGATGATGGTATCTGCTTCAACAACAGATTCAGTATTGGGCCGGATCTGAGGGTTAAACCTGCCCTTTTCATCAAACACAGACGTACACTGGAGGGTTTCGACGCCAATTGCACGACCACCGACTCCGATGATTCGTTTCGGCATCCGTCGTGTATGGATGATGATTCCCTCTTGTTCTGCTTCCTCAATTTCATAGTCAAACGCTGGCATCTCCTCTTGGGATTCGATGCACATGAGGTGGATTTCCTTTGCTCCGATACGTCGTGCTGACCGAGCAACATCAATCGCAACGTTTCCCCCTCCGACAACAATCACTTTATTCCCAATTTCGATTTTTTGACCCATGCTGAGGGCACGCAGAAAAGCGGTGAAACCATAGACGCCTTCTAATTCAAGGTTCTGAATAGGAACAGAAACGATACCTTCTCTGTTTAACCCTAACTCAACTTCAGCTTCCGCAAGAGGTGATAAGAGGGGTGCTTGGCCAATTGCTGAGATCACCACATCAGCATCAAGAGTAAACGTTGACCCTTCGATTGGTATGGCTTGCCTCCGACCAGTATCATCAGGCTCACCAAGTTTCATTCGGACACATTCTAACCCAGTTACCTTGCCTTTTTTACCTAGGATTTTTGTTGGCGCAGCAAGATAATAAAACGAAATACCTTCACGCTCGCATTCTTCTAATTCCTCTTTATTCGCAGGGATTTCAGCACGAGAACGACGATAAATAACAAACGCTGTTTTTGCTCCCAGACGAAGTGCGGTCCGAACCGAATCAATTGCAACATTTCCTCCACCGATAACCGCTACAATTTTTCCTTCGTAATCAACCTTTTTTCCGCTTCCTAGATCATGTAAGAATCCTGCTGCGTGCACAACACCATCTAATTCTTCACCATCGATGCCGAGTTTCTTGCTTTTATGGGTCCCAATCGCAATAAAAACTGCTTCATATCCTGCATTATGTAAATCATTTAACATCAGATCAGGACCTATTGGAGTATTCGTTCGAATTTCTACTCCTTCCTCCTGAATTATTTTAATATCATAATCAAGGATTTCTGGCGGTAAACGATAATTCGGAACACCAACCCGAAGCATTCCCCCTGCTTGTGAGAGTCCCTCAAAAACAGTTGGGTGATACCCCATTCTCGCAAGATCATATGCAACCGTTAACCCAGCAGGACCAGAGCCGATTACCGCTATTTTACGGTCTTGTCCTCGTAATTCAGCCTGTTTTTTCTTTTTCTTTGTCTCTTTACGGCCATGGAGCCGTTCATAATCAATAGCAAACCGTTTCAAGGCTCGAACAGCGACTGCTTCATCAATTTCCTTCCGATTACAGTTCTCCTCGCAGACATGGGTACAAATCCTTCCACAGACTCCCGGGAATGGATTACGTTCACGGATAAGATCAGCTGCTTCCTGGAATTTTCCCTCCCGAATCAATGCAACGTATCCCTGAACATTCACATTCGCCGGACATGCATTCATACACGGAGGGATCCCAATTTTATCAATAGTAAAGACATTAGGAATGGCTTGAGGATACATTTTATAGATCGCATGACGATCGGATAAGCCTTCATCAAACTCAGACTCAAGAACTACCGGGCAAACTTCTGCACATTCACCGCACCCTGTGCATTTCTCAGAGTCTACATAACTTGCTTTTTTACGAATTTTCACGTGAAAATTCCCACTGTTCCCCGTGATTTCTTGCAAATCAGCATACGTAATTAAATCGATATTCGGGTGTCGCCCCACATCTACGAGTTTTGGAGAAAGAATGCACATGGAACAATCATTGGTCGGAAATGTTTTATCGAGTTGCGCCATGACTCCGCCAATCGCTGGTTTTTCCTCTAAAAGATAGGTTTTAAACCCAGAGTCAGCGAGATCAAGGGCAGCTTGCATGCCTCCTATGCCGCCGCCAACTACGAGAACTGAGCCTATTTTACCAGATTTCGAAGAGTTTTTCATTACAGGGTCACCCCGAGTTTTTCAAGAATTGCTGTTGGTCGAACTTTATTGAGTCGGAACCCAAGTTGTTTTGGATCAACTCCTAACGCAAGACCTAGTACCTGTGGATAATACAACACCGGCAGGTTATAACTCACATTGAATTTCGTTTCAATTTTCTTCTGGTTATCCTCATACATAATTGAACAAAACGGACAAATGGTGACTAATGCATCAACCTTGTTTGCGGTGATATGATCGAGTTTCTGTTTCGCCATGGACAACGCGATGTCTTCTTCTACACCAAGAATCGCTCCTCCACAGCAATCTAACTTGTTTTTGTAATCAACGACTGCTGCTCCCGTCACTGCCACGAGGTTTTCGACTGTTGATGGGTTTTCTGCATCATCGAAACAATCATATAATTCTGAGGGTCTGAGGTAATGGCACCCATAATGAATCGACATACTTATTTTGCTCAGGTCTGTTTTGATTTTTTCTCGGATGACATCCATGCCGATGTCCTCATAAAGAATCCGTGAGAAATGTTTAATTTCGACTCCTGGTTTGAATTCTTTATCTATTGTTGCTAGTTCTTTGTTGATTTTTTCTCTGAGTTCTTTATTTTTTGTCAATTCTTTGTTCGCCTCAGTAAGAACCGAAGTGCACGCATTACATAATGTACAAATTTTTTCTTTTTTTTCAGCAGCAATCGCTAAATTCCGTGCTGCGATTAATAATGACGCCTCATGATTGGACGATTTTACGGGGAACCCGCAGCAGGAGAATTCCGGGACGTCAATAAAATCAATGTCAAGTTTCTTTGCAACCTCACGTGCCGACAGTTCATAGTTCTGCCCTCGAACCGGGATTGTACATCCAAGAAATAGTGCATATCTCATTTCGTCACCTCTTTTGGTAGCATATCATGCATAAGTTTTGTGATATCTTCAAATGTCTTTTGTATAGGAGGGAGACCTAGTTTCTCTCGTTTTTTATTATCAAAATCTTCGACTTCATATAATCGTCCGAAGGTGCTCACCAGACGGTTTTGTTCCTTAAAGGACGGATGGATATATCCTTCACGTGCCGCGATGTTTTTTAATGCAGTCATAATGTTGGTGAGTTGTACATCCTGTGGGCATCGATCATAACAAGTGTAGCAGGTAGAACAGAGCCAGATGAAATTACTTTTTAACACACGTTCTCTCATTCCAAGCAATACCATGTGGATGATTTTTCGTGGATTATATTTCTCATCGATTTCTCTGACAGGACAGCCTGCGGTACAGGTTCCACAGGCGAAACATCGGCTGATATTTGTCCCACCCATTTCTGCAGATACTTCATGTTTAAAATTCGGATCTAATTTTGTTGAATCAATCATTTTTTTTTGCCTCCATGATTGCATCAGAAACATCCTCAGGTTCCACTCCTGGGCTTTCTATTTTGTTTTCATGATAGAAATCCTCAACTTTGGAAATCAATTCATTTTCTTTTCGTTTGGTCTGTTGAAGGTTTTGTTCCAGTCCGCTCAGCTCTGATTTTGGATAGAACTGAAAATCACCTGAGATACCTATTGTTTGGATTATATTATCTTTAATCTCCTGGGACGTTCGAATTAACCCTCCTCGTGCTTTATAAATGCTATAGAGCAGTTCGACGCCTTCACGGATTTTAACACCCTGTGGGATCCGTGGAGTCTTTTTAAATAAGAATTTATCGGAGTTGAATACTTTCTCAAGCTCAATCATTTTTTCAAAAACATCTGGGGTGAGACTTGTCTGTTGCAAAGGTCCAAGAAGATGTTTAAAATTTGTAACCAGAGAAGTTACTACCTCCTCTCGAGCAGGAATGTATCCTAATTCTCGTTTCATTGTCGTAAGGTTTTCTTCCATGCTTTTGTAAATCTTATCCCTGAATTTTTCATCAGGAACTTTAAGGATTTTACTCATCATGGCAAAATCAAAATCCATAAGAATACCGCCAACAAACACCATGTTTTCTCCAATATCTCCACCGCCTTCACCAGCAATCTTCCGTTGGTTTTTTGTGATGATGTCATTTTCAGCTCTGAACTGTGTTTCAATGCCGAAGTCATGGTACGTATCACATGCTGGTTGTGAGAGCGTAGAGAAGATGTCTTTTACCCGAGTTGGGAACGCCGGGTGTCCCTTTCGCCAAATGAGTTGATAAAACACTTGGTTATGATCAAGATAGGTTGCTCCACCACCTACTTCCCGTCGCATCACCGGAATCCCTAGTTTTTTACAGGCTGCAAGATCGATTTCTTTTTCAGCATCCTGGAAATATCCTATCGATGCTAACGGCATATCGGGAGACACTAACACCAGTCCTTCGAATCCGAGACGTGCGAGTGCATGGAAAATAAGCATGGATTGTTGGCCTTGAAGATGATTAAGCTTTAGTAGCTTCAGCACTTTTTTTTGCCTCCTGTATTCCTTGCCAGATGATATCTTCAATACTGCGAATAATCATTGTCTTGCCTTCTGCTTCGCCGACTTCTTGAGCAGCTTTTTTGAGGACCTGTTCACATGTTGGACATGACGTCACAAGGATTTCTGTCCTGGTGTCCAAAGCTTCATGAATCCGTTTTTTTGCTATATCATTTGAAAGAGCTTGATCAGACATGAGAATGCCGCCTCCTCCACCACAACACCGTGAATTTTGCTTATTTGTCTCCATCTCAACGACTTCAACACCTAGTTTTTTGAGGATCTTTCGTGGTTCTTCAATGAGTTTTAACCCCCGTGAAAAATCACAGGGATCATGATAGGTCACTTTCATATTCAGCTGTGCAGAAGGGATTTTTTCACTAATTACCTGTAAAACATGTTTCGTGTCAATGTTATGTCCTTCTTGTAAAAATATGGTGCATGTTGGGCATAATGTCATCGCTTCTTTAAATGGGAACGATTTCTGGAATTGCTCTTTATGGGTGGTAAACTCTTTTTTGAACCCAAGGACCTCAAGAGGGTACCCACAGCACACTTCCTTTTTCACAACAGGAGAAATACCGAGTTCCTCTAAGATTTTAATGTATTTTTTTGTCTTATTAGGTCGTCCGAGATATTGACATCCAATGAACAAAGGAGTTTTTCCTTCTCGTTCTTGTGAAACCACCTCTTTGTCTCCATAGATATTCCCGGTGGTATGAATGTTCTGAACAACATGATTTTGTATATCAGAAGCAAATCCTGCTTCTACCATGTCCGCCCGAGCGGAGGAAATAATTTCAAGAATCTTCACTTTTGACGGACATCGCTCTAAACAATCACGGCAGAATGTGCACCGGAACAGTTTATCAGCGATATACTGAGACGGTTCAATTTCACCAGTCAGAATCCCATAGGCAAGAATCACTTTCCCACGAGCGCCATCAGTATCCCATTGCACTTCTCGAATAACGGGACATTGTTCAAAACAATACGCGCATCTTATGCATACATTCATTTCTTGTTCATATTTTTGAAGATGAGATGTTTTCTTTGTTGTTGTCACAATTACTCCCTCATAACAAGATCGTTTAGGCGGACATGTGATAACGAAGTGGTGTTGCTGTCAACCAGTCTCCTGGTGCATCCATAAGTTTTTGAGGATTCAGGATGTTATTTGGGTCAAATGTTTTTTTAATAGCTTTCATTAGCACTAAGGAATCTTTTTTTTCTTCTTTCCAAGATGGTGCTTTTGAAATCCCTATCCCATGTTCACCAGAGGTGGTCCCCCCGAGTGCTTGGATGTACTCATAGACTTCTTTTACTGCTTTTTTTGCATCCTGCCACTGTGATTTTTTATTAGTATCCATCAAAATTTTTGTATGAATCAATCCTGCTCCGCAATGACCGTACGCGCTCATCACGACATTATTGCGTTTCGCTATCTCGTGAATTTCATGAACTGCATCAGCAATCTTTGAAATAGGGACAGCCATATCATCTGCAAGGGCAGTGGACACCATGCCTTCCCCGTAGCGGGAAAGGGAAGGGAACAACTTCTGTCTTCCTTCATAAATCCGTTTCATCTCTTTCGGATCGTCACTTATCTTCACTCCGGTCCCCTGATGCTTTTCACATATTTCTGAAATCCGTTTCATCTCATAGTCTACTGCTTCTTTGACCATTCCATTGCATTCAAAGATGACGATTGCTGCAACATCTGGTAAGCCGAGATGCTGAGCGTTATTCACCGCAGTGATTGCGACATTGTCCATAAGTTCAAGCATGGATGGAGTGATACCTGATGCAATTGTATCTGAGATCATTCGTCCTGCGTCTTCAAGGCTTGAAAAATTCGCTACTCCCATCGCCCGGTATTTCGGTATCGGAGATATGAGTAATGTCGCTTCTACGACGATCCCTAGCGTTCCTTCGGAGCCAACCATGAGTTTGGCGAGTTGATAGCCCGATGAATCCACTTTGGTATTTGAGCCAAGGGTCACCAGTTCACCATTTGCAAGAACAACTTTCATCCCTAAGATAGCATCGCGGGTTGCACCATATTTCACTGAGCGGTTTCCAGATGCGTTCGTACCAATCATTCCTCCGATTGTACAAATCATTCCTGAGGACGGTGTCGGAGGAAAGAAAAACCCAGATGGTTTGAGCACTCGGTTTAACTCATCGTTAATCACACCGGGTTCTACTTTACAGAGAACATCTTCTGGTCGTATCTCGATAATTCTGTTCATTCGCTTCATATCAAGAACAATGCCACCTGCAATTGGGACGGTCTGCCCAGACATCCCTGATCCTGCCCCTCGGGGAACAACAGGGATTTTATTGTCGTTCGCATAGCGAAGAATATGTTGAACTTCTTCGATAGTGCTTGGTCGTACCACAATGTCAGGGAGATGTCGATGAACGGAGGCATCAGAAGCATAGACATAGCGATCGGCGATATTATCACGGACGTTTTCTACCCCAACAATTTCTTGTAGTTTTTTTATATCGATATGCATGTTTCTTCCTTGATTGGATTTGGTCCAAGTTTTTTTAGCTCAGCAACAAAATCAGTGACAACTTGAGCGAATTTCTGTCCTTCTGATGCTGAGATATATTCAAAACGTACTCTTTCGGGTTCAACCCCGAGTTCCTCAAGAAGTTTTTTTAATAGTTTTATTCGCCGATTTGTCTTATAATTACCTGATTGATAATGACAATCTCCGGGATGACATCCTGCAACAAGAACACCATCAGCACCTTTTTTTAGCGCTTCCAGAATAAAGATAGGGTCGACTCTTCCTGAACACATGACCCGAATCGATTTGATATTCGAAGGGTATTTCAGTCGACTGGTTCCTGCGAGGTCTGCTCCTGCATAACTACACCAGTTACAGAGAAAGCCTATGATGTTTGGTTCAAATTCTTTTTTCATCTTCTGTGCTCACCTCAAATTTTTTTTTATGTTAGTACTTTTTTCCTTCTTAGTTTGATTTTTTTTAATTCATGTAATGTCATTTCAACAGCTTTTGGTACTGCTGCTTGGATGTTTTCACTTAATTGTTCCCCGAACTGAATCGATAATTCTTTTACAACAATACCAATTACGATAATCTCCTTTGGAATATTCTTTTCACCAAGTTTTTCTGCAAGTCTGAGTGCTTCCTGAAGCGAGATATCATGGGGATTGTAGGAGTGGCAGGTATTTCCGGAGTTATGAAGAGTCAATCGTTTTACTTCACCATTCTTTGCATCTGCAATGTTAACGGTATCGATAAGAATTGCTTTGTCGTAGCCAATCATCATATCAAGGAGATTCATCCCTCCTGTGTATGCCTCGTCAATGGTAACTTTTTGGTCTGTGACGTAGTGTTTCAGCTGATGGGCAACATGAATCCCTGCCCCATCATCACGAAGAATTGGATTTCCGATCCCTAGGACAATGGTCTTCATCTCTGTTTTCCTCTACATCCTTTTAAAAGTCTTATACAAACTTTTCTTATGATCATAGATATTGACTTCAAGGGGCATTCCACCAGGAAGTGTATGGGTTGCGCACGCAAAGCAAGGATCATAAGCACGGAACGCCATTTCCACCATGTTCAGGATCCCGTTCTCCACGTTTCCTTTCTTTATTACGCCCTTTGCTGCGTTTCTGACAGACATATTAATGGCACCTGCGTTGTTCGTGGTAGCAACAATAAGGTTAGCTTTGTCGATTAACCCTTTTTTATCAAGCTTGTAATGATGAATAAGAGTTCCACGGGCTGCTTCCACAATACCAACCCCTTCCCCTGGTTCACCAACCGGGTTACGGATTTTATCAGATGTGATTTCAGGATCCTGAATCAGTTCCATTGATCGCTCCGTTGCATAGAGTAGTTCAATGAGCCGGGCCCAGTGAAACGCTAGCGTAGAGTTGACTGCCTTTCCGCCAAGAGTCTCAAACATTTTTTTGTATTCCTTTTCTGCGAGCGGTGTTGCCATTCCCTCAGAAGCGTTCAAACGACCAAGAGGACCAACGCGATAAATACCACTGTCTTTTCCATCGATAAACCCTTTCCATCCGATTTTCTTAAGATAGGAGAATTTTATATAACTCCATTCTTCAACATGTTCAACGATATGTTTGGTGTATTCTTCTGGGCTGAACTTCAGGATCTCTTTTCCTTTTTGGTCGGTGACTCGCACAATTCCGTCATAGAAATTGATTTTGTTGTTTTTGTCGACCATTCCCATGTTATAGGTCGCAAGTTGATACGGGTCGCTGAGAATTAAATCCACATAGGTTTTGTTT
>DATLAF010000183.1:0-25591 GCA_035527635.1 Thermoplasmatota archaeon
ACGTAAGGAAATATACGTCTCTGCAGAGTAGAATAAACCGATACCTGAGAGTATTATTTTCTACCTAACCGGGAAATTGGCTGCGGGACAGCCAATTCAAATACTTGTCACATCAAAAAGTTCGATTTCTCAGACAAGCTCCAAATCAGATTATTTTATCAGCAAAAAATAGTGGTCGGATAGCATTGAAGAGATTACAACCGATTATCATAGCAAGGTCTGTAGAAGCTCTTCTAGAAAAAGCTAGCGGCCGTCTCCCATTGGATATTGATGTCGTTTTAGATTTTATTCCTGAAGATTTTGATCCTCGTTTGCTTACGTTAGACTCAATCTCAGCAATAGAGACCTCTTTTTCTGGAAAATTAGAACAATATCGGATTTATATCGAACAGTTGTTTAGATTTTTCGAAGAGTTAGAACTAACCACCTTTTTTATCACTGAATCTTCAGATGCACCCTATAAGTTTTCAAAAACTGGCGTTGAAGATTTTCTTGCTGATGGTATTTTTGTTTTTTATAATTTTCAAGGTGAAACTGAAAGATTACGAGGGGTGGAAATAATTAAACTTCGTGGTACATCACATTCACAGAGAATCGCCCCAATTACAATTTCTTCTGAAGGGATAAATGTGTTCTCTAGTAGTTTTTTTAATTTAAAATCTAGGATACAGCAACCAACTATAGAAAATAGTGTAAAAGAAATTGAGACCCAAAAGCAGATATCATATTCTTCAAAAAATGAAGAAGATATCTTAAAGAAATTGATGAAGAAAAAAATAGATTAGCTAAATACTCATAGAAGGAGAATGACTGAGTGGATGCCTTAAATCTAATTTCTTATGTGTTCACACCGAATAGATCCTCTTTTTTAAAAAGAAAAAAGGTAGATTTTTCATTATTTTGGTTAAGAAAATTCTCTATCGTTTTTGTTTTCAAAAAGGAGGCGAGGTCATTAATAAATCAATTTTTATTCTGATTGTCGCTTTTTTCTTTTTTCTTCCATCTCCCTTTATCCAATTACTCCCTCTTCAACAAAAACCATGTATTAAGGATGCTTCTGTAGTTCCTGAGAAAGTTAATATTGGGTCGTTCATGGTTATTTCAGTAACTGTAACAGATAGCTCTGGGATTGCAACGGTCCAAGCAAAAAATTATCACGAAAAAGGTTTTGATATCGTAACACTTCATCTTGCTTCAGGAACGATCTACGATGGTGTCTGGAAAGGTACTTGGGTAGTCCATGATACCAAGGTTAAGGAATATACTACGGTGGTTACGGTTTTTTCTTATTCTGGTTTATCTACCTCGGTTAACCTTACCTGGTGTGATCCAGCAACCTGGTGGGATTTAGATTGGAGTTATAGAAAATTAATAACACTTAACCATAATCAAGTTCCAAGTGATCAAACCAACATCCCATTACTACTTAACATAACAGATACGGAGTTAAGAGATACAGCACAATCTGATGGTGATGATATAGCGTTTACAGACGTTAGTGGTTATAAGTTAAATCATCAAATAGAAAAATATACTGCAGTAACAGGTGCCTTCATCACATGGATAAACGTCACCAGCCTTTCCAGTAGTTCTGATACTCAGATTTACATGTATTATGGTAATAGTGAATGTTCGAGTCAACAAAACCCTCATGGTGTTTGGGATAGCAATTATCTGGGTGTTTGGCACTTAAATGAAACGTCTGGGACAATCCTCGATTCTTCAGGTAATGGAAAATCTGGAACTTTAACTGGTGCGACTTATGGTGTAGATGGGAAAATTAGCAAATCTATTAGTTTTGATGGAAGTGCGGATTATATCGATATCACCATAGCGATTCCCTCCACGGTCACAATTTCATCATGGGCAAAATCTACTACCTCAGGTTTAAGCGACATGCTTTGGTGCATTGGTAATACCGGAACGGGTGGCCCTGATTTATTTTTTTATGCTGGGAATATATATCTTAATACTTGGGATGGCGGGGGCAACTTATTTTGCGTCCAACCTAATGTAAATCAGTGGCATCTTTATACTACAATAATAGATAGTGTAGCTAATAATGCTCGGCTTTATATCGATGGTAGATTAGCCGGAACAGCAGGTTATCGTAATCCTACAAAGGCAACGTTTGCTATCTCTTCAAGCAATGGTTATGATTGGCAAGGAACCATCGATGAGTTCTGTATCTCAAAGATTGCCCGATCTGCTAATTGGATAAACACAGGATATAACAATGTAAACAACGCCACCAATGGCGGATTCTTTTCTGTGGGCAGTGAAGAACTTGCCCTCCCGACACGACCAACACTGACAGCCCCAGATAACAACACGTATACAACAGATACTACGCCCACCTTCCAATGGACTAACGGTGAAAACCAAGAAAACAACACCCTGTATGTAGACGACGAAACCGATTTTTCAGATGGCGATGAACACATAAACATCTCGCTCGACCCCTCAACCACCAGCTATACAACTCCAGTTGGAAAAGCTTTATCTGATGGTAGATGGTATTGGAGAGTTGTTGCAAACAATACCCAAGGAACGAATGTCTCTGATGTTTGGAGTTTTATCATTGATACTACAGTTCCAGAAAAACCACAATTGTACTCACCAAGCGATAACTATGAAACAAATAATAATCATGTGACCTTTTCGTGGAACGAAACAGCAGATAACAGTACAAACACTTCAGATGTCTCAGGGATATCCTGTTATCAACTTCAGATATCAAAAGATAATTTCACATCATTACTTATCAATCAAAATACCTCCGATAACACCACATTAAGTATCACCGTTACTATCGCAGGTAGATTGCAGTGGCGCATTCGTGCATGGGATAACGCAGGAAATCATGGTATCTATTCTGAGACAAGAAATCTCACCGTGTTTGACTTCTCATTAACTGCAACGTCATCTGCGATTACTATCCTGCGAGGTGGTACTGGAAGCACCACTCTACAAATACAACGAAATTTTGGTGATAACGAGACAATAACCTTATCGGATGAATGGATCGGAATCGCCCCAACAGGGGTGACTATTCACTATACTACACTATCGGGGAATGGCTCTTTTACCTCCACCATAGATTTTGTAACAAGTGGTGATGCATCAACAGGTGAGTTCACCTTCAATGTCATAGCAACGAGTCTCACAGGAACAAAAACCCTCCCCCTCACTATTCGTATTGCAGGGATGATTTTCCAGATGTCTGCTTCTCCGACAGCATTTTCTCTTACAAGAAGCGATTCCGATGAATCAAGAATATCAATAACATTTCAATATGGATCAAAAGATACTGTTTCTCTTTCTGGAGGCTGGGTCGGGTCCTCTCCCTCAGGTGTTACGATTACATTGAGTAGCGTTTCTGATCTTCCGCCCTTTGATTCCATTCTATCAATTACTACATCAAACCAAGCATCATCTGGAAAATATATCTATAAAATTACTGGAACAGGCGGAGGGGTCAGCGAATGGATTTATATTTCATTAGATATAAAAACAAATCTTACGCTCACTATAAAATCTGATAAAACAACCTATGAAAAAGGACAGGAACTACAATTATCTGGAACCGTTCAAGACCCAAACGGGAATGCAGTAAAAAGCGGGATGGTAACACTTAATTTTTCGACTGGCACTTGGAGCGAACAAAAAAATACCATCGTGACCAACGGTGCTTTTCAGACAAAATATTATATTACATTTGATAAAATTGAAGGGAATTGGACAATTACTGCCTTTGCAATAGATACACTGGGGCATACAACCAATACCGCAACAAAAATCAACATCATTATTACGGTCCCGGAAGTCTATAAATATTACACCATAGCAATCCTTAGTCCCCTACCGGGCCAAGTGTTTAAACGAGGTGACGAGGTATCATTTACCGTTAGCATCATTGAAAATGAAATAAAAATTCGTGGTGCAACGGTTACAATGCAACCACCCGATGGTACAAAAATATTTTTATCTGAGATTTCACCAGGTATTTACTCAAAAAGTTACAGACTAAACATGAATAGCCAATTAGGAAATTGGAGTGTATATATCTCAGGATCAACCGGTGAAAATGAAATGTTTAAAGCAGGTTTTAGTTATATTCCCATAAAGGTCGAACCAACAGAGTTATCACTTGAAATCGTTGAACCGATTGTAAGGAGCTTCGAAACAGGAGAGAAAATAACATTCATTGTAAAACTCCTCTATCTAGATGGATCGCCTGTTGAGGAAGGAATCGTATCTGCAATGAAAAATGATGGGAACACATTAAATTTTAAAAAATCTGGTACCGGTTTGTACACAGCAGTGTATACCGTAACGGATAAAGATCTAGGTTACCTAAATATGCAGTTATCGGCAACTGATGTTTACGGAAACCTCGGTGTGGTAAAAGGAACGAATTTTGAAATTATTCCAATGCAATTTTCAAGTTATTTTGTTCGATATTGGTGGTTAACGGCAATGATGTTACTCGGACTGAGTATTGCCTTATGGTATGTAAGCCGTGATGTTTCTCGAATAGTACGATTACGGAATTTTAAACGCGAGGTTATCGAATTAAGTAGACTTAAAAAAGATAAAGCTGCCGAATATTTTTTAAGAGGATCGATTTCCCGAGAGACCTATGATCATCTCGTACAAGAATATGAGAGTAAATTAGCAAAATTAGAAAAACAGAGACATACCATTGAAAAAAAGATTCAGAAAAAAAAGAAAAAAACTCGATAAAAATAAAAAAAAAAAAAAAAGTTGGACATATATAGTAAAGGATTTGAGGAGATGCAAGTGAAAAAACATCGGTTATTCACGTTCATTATCATTTTACTTAGTACGAGTCTAATTTTTTTCATACCACATTCATTATCTTCGTCATCATTCGATTATTCCGTACTAATCCAAAATGATGAGATACAACTCATCCCTGGGCAGAATGTTACTGCTGCTCTTTTTATAAATCAGTCTGAAAATGCTACAGGAATCGTTACACTCGAAGGTAAATGGATTGAAAATACACCCGCTGGAATAATCGTTACTATACAACCAACAACAGGTTTAACCCCTTTTACGAGTACCATTACTTTCCGGTCATCCATCCTCACAAATCCAGATTTGTATACCTATCAAATCTATGGACAATCCGAAGGAATTAATCATACCACAGAAATCCATATCAATGTTACAACTGATTTGATGGTCACATTACATACTGATAAAGATCAATATATAAAAGGACAACAAATCAATCTATACGGAAAAGCAACCACCTTAAATTTTGATACTATTGATTCTGGCGATGTTATAATATCGATTGCAAATGGAAAAAATAATATTTCCATAACAACTCAGATTTTAAACGGCTCATTTAACTATCTTTATCCTATTTCTTATGGAGATAATGATGGAGTCTGGACCATAACGGCAAGAGTGGTGGATACCAAAGGACATATTGGAATCCAATCAAAGGACCTCACTGTTTCTCTTCCTCCAGATATCATGCGTTTTGTTGTTGATTTCTATTCACCACCAAATAATGCAGTCTATCAGCGAGGTGACTCATTTGATATCTCTGTATTTGTCACCGAAAACGTACAAAGTGTCCGAAATGCAACTACTCTTTGTAGATTACAATCTTTAGAGACAATCCCTCTTATCGAATACTCCCCGGGCAACTACAAACAAAAGTACCTCATTCCATGGGATGCCCCTATTGGAGATTGGTCTTTTACTGTTGAATGTATAAAAAATAGTAGTGGCATAATGGAAGCGGGAGGGAATGCTCTTTCAATTATTATTGAACCTGCACCGTTACAACTTACTATTTTAGAGCCGCAAACGTTACAATTTCCTACTGATTCCAAGATTTCTTTTAAAGTTGAGGTTCGGTATTTAGATAGCACACTAATGAAAACAGGGACAGTACTTATTGCAACACCTCATGGTAATATCTCGTTACAGAATGAGAATAATGGTATGTATACCACTAATATTACTGTAACAGGTCAGGATATTGGAAGCCAAGTCTTTGATATAAGCGCAAAAGATTTATTTGGAAATGAAGGGGGCGCTAAAAAAATCTTATTAATCTTCTCAGAAACACAATCTAGCATCCTTGTAATAGTGATACCATTATTTACCGCAGCTCTATGCGGACTAATCGGTTTGGTTCTAATAAGAAGAATCTATAGGTCCCAGCGCTTAAAATCTATTCAGGATGAGATGATAGAAACGCAAAGACTCCAAGAAGAAGCAGTAAAAAAATATTATAAAGAAGGATCAATTTCGAAGGAGGTTTATGAAGCACTTATATTCGAGCATACGCAACGCTATGCCCATCTTCAAAAAGAAGAACGAAAAATTATACATAAATAACAGAAAAAATCATCTTTCGTCATAACGTAACATAGCTATTGTCCTAGTTACCCTAGCATTTATTAGATATTCGTTTTCATTCCTCCACTAACATCCTTATCAAGGTTAATAAAAAAAAGCATTTTCTGAAAAATAACTTCTATTTTTACTATTGAAAATGAGAAATGGAAAAAAAATGGTTAATAATAAGTATATTAAACCTATCGTTCAACAAAAGAATAATATAATAAACCAACAGTTTACTCCCCTGAACTCACCATGGAACGATTTACTAAATTCAAAACCATGATTTTCCCAAGGGAAGTCATCGTCGGTCACAACACAACTGACCAAATCAAAGGAATCTGCAATCACCTTGCACCAAGCAACAACGTGCTGCTCGTCTGCGATAAAAACACCAAAAAAATATCTGGTGATCGTATTGAAAAAATCCTCTCTGGCGCTGGGTATGAAGTCGACATGGTTGTCCTCTCGTTACCTATAATAAAACGTGAGGTGCTCCCCGCATGGCCGACAATCAGAGAAGTCAATACCGTCGTTAAAGAAGCAAAGAAGACCGGTTCGGATTTCCTCATCGGTGTAGGAGGCGGTTCCGTCATTGACGTCACAAAATGTGCGGCCTATGAACTATCAACAAACTTTGTTAGTGTCCCGACATCTGCTTCACATGATGGTATGGCATCACCTCGCGCCGCACTAAAAGATAAGAATGGATCTATATCAAAAACAGCGGTATCGCCCATGGCCGTCCTTGCGGATACCGCAGTGATCATGAAAGCCCCATATCGTATGCTTGCCTCCGGGTGCGCTGATGTGATATCGAATCTTACCGCAGTCAAAGACTGGGAGCTAGCCCATCGATTAAAAGATGAAGAATTCAGCACCTTTGCTGCGTCACTATCAACAACATCATCCCAACTTCTCTTAAACAAAGCAGAGGATATCCGCACAGGCCTTGAAGAAGCAGTCTGGCAAGCCATAAAATGCATGGTCGTTTCAGGGGTAGCAATGAGCGTAGCTGGAAACACACGCCCCGCATCTGGTGCAGAACATATGTTCTCCCACATGCTTGATTCTATCGCGTCCGGAAAGGCCTTACATGGAGAACAATGTGGAGTAGGCTCAATAATGATGATGTATCTCCATGGAGGAGACTGGCAGCAAATCCGTGATGCATTAAAGATGATTGGAGCTCCTACTACTGCTAAAGAATTAAACATCCCAAAGAAAAAAATTATCCAAGCACTGATGGGCGCCCAGAGGATACGTCCTGACCGATATACAATCCTTGGCGAACTCGGGTTAACAGAAGACGCTGCAAAGAAACTCGCGAAGATAACTGGAGTGATTTAATGGTCCTTGTTACCCTTGTTGGTGAACAACTTGCTGTAGAAGGAGAAGAATTTACTTATCTTGGATCCAACAGTGAATGTAGAAACTGCCAACTGAAAACAGTGTGTTTCAATCTCAAATCAGGAAGGAACTACCGTATTACCAAACTACGAGATAAATACCATGAATGCAACATCCATGAAGGTAAGGTAATCGTCGTAGAAGTCGAAGAACTCCCGTTAACAGTCGCTGTCACAAAAGATCTTCCCAAGGGAACAACGACAACAGTAGAAAAAAAAGAATGCAAGAATATCGGATGTGATTCATATGATATCTGTACAAATACCGCACTTCAAAATGGAAAAACCTATACCATTACGAAAGTGTATGAAAAAATAAAATGCCCAAAACATTATGAGTTATATAAGGTAGATGTCACTGACTAATATCGAAGAAGTGACTTCCCTAATAGCTTTGTTCTCCATTTTTAGCAATATAAAAATAAGAGAAAGAAAGGAACGTTAGATTTTCGTTTCACTTTTTAAGAGTTTGACTTTATCAAGCTTCTCCCAGGTGAAATCAGGTTCTTCTCGTCCAAAGTGGCCATACGCAGCGGTGTTCTTAAAGATTGGTCGGCGCAAGTCAAGATGCTCGATAATATCAGCGGGTTTTATAGGAAAAAATTCTCGGATAAGTGTCTCAATGGCATCAAGAGAAATCTTATTTGTACCAAAACAATCAATATTAATGGAAACCGGCTCTGCGACACCAATTGCATAGGCAAACTGGATTTCACATTTTTCAGCGATTCCTGCAGCAACGATGTTTTTTGCGATGTACCGCGTCGCATATGCAGCACTGCGATCAACTTTGCTCGGGTCTTTTCCAGAGAAGGCACCACCACCATGCCTGCCAATACCACCGTACGTATCGACAATAATTTTCCTTCCGGTCAAACCAGCATCAGCGTACGGACCACCACGAATAAACGCACCGGTCGGGTTGACATGATAAATCGTATCCTTATCTACCCACTCATTGCAAATGGGTTTAATTATTACGTCGATTACATCTTTTCGTATCCGGTCATTGGAGATACCATCATCGTGCTGTGTTGATACGACAATTGTATGGACGCGTAGGGGTTTGCCTTTTTCGTCGTATTCAATCGATACCTGAGATTTCCCGTCAGGCCGCAAGTATGGAATGCGATTGTTTTTCCTTATCTCTGATAATCGTCTGGTCAGCTTATGCGCAAGAAGGATCGGCAAGGGCATGAATTCCTTAGTCTCGTTACAAGCATACCCGTACATCATCCCTTGATCACCGGCACCTTGTTCTTTGTGAAGATTTTTAATCGCAGTAACACCTTGGGATATATCCGGACTTTGCTCTGTTATTTGAACCCAGACAGAGCAGGTTTCCCATTCGATTCCATATTCGGATTTGGTGTACCCAATTTTTTTGATGGTATCACGGACGACATGAGGAATGTCAATGTAAGCCTCCGTGGTCATTTCACCAAAGACCATAACACCCCCGTTTTTAGTGGCTGTCTCAATTGCAACCCGTGAGTTTTTATCCTGTCGAAGTGCTTCATCAAGTATTGCATCGGATATCAAGTCACACATTTTATCAGGATGCCCTTCGGTAACAGATTCTGAACTTACGATACTTCTTCGTTTGGTCATATACTCACCCAATAAAGAAACTCATGTATAAGGAATTCCACAACTAGAAGTAATTTATTAAGTTTATCAAAGAAGAAACGAGGTTTGAAAAAAAACAAAAAAAGAAGGGGGGTCTACCCTATTTTCCGCGTGGTTACCCACATCTCATCATCAATGGTTCCGTAGATATCTTCATCAGAGACATTCTTCGGTTGTTTTTTATCAACAATGAGTATGTTACGATCCAGGCCGTTCTCTTTGGAGTAGCGGGAGATCGTGTCTTTTTTCAGACGCCAATAATGGGTACGCCATTCCCGACCATCGTATAACGTGGTTTCTTCCCGCTCGGTTGTCAACATACCTTCTTCTTCAAGGATATAGAACAGTTGTCGATCTTCAGGATCAAGCACGTTGTCAATGACTCGGTCGTCAAACCCGAAAATATCCATGACGAACCCTGCGTCTCGTCGCGCTTCCTCAATATCGATGCCAACACGATTCGCAATAGCTTTTGATAAATCATCCAGTGTGATAATCGTCATAAAAATACCTTCTATTACCTTTTCATAGTTTCTTAAATCGCTTCCTACCTTTGACCTTCTGAATTAATTCGCAATATATCTGTACGGACCTCCTATATATACTTTTCTTTATTTAGTGGGGTTTTTTTCTTTTTTGGGGTCAAAAATAGAAAAATAGAAGTGTTTAAGCTAAAATAGAGGGTCCTTGATACTATTTGGTGGTGTGTGAATGGAGTCTTCCCTTCAGAAACGGTTATTACAGAGACTAGTAGGCCTTGAAAGAAAGAAACTATCTACGTTTCATGTCGTGCTGCTTCCTGATTTCTTTGTAGATCATTTCGTATTCTTCGATACGGTTGAAAAGACATGTAATAGTATAAAAACCATTGCTGCACAAGGAGGAGGGAACATCCCCGGGGTTACCCAACGGATCCATCAAGGAGGAAACGCGGCCAATACTGCCCTGGGGCTCGCTCGACTTGGTATGAGTACTCATTTGATTTGTCAAACCGATCCCTTTGGCATGCACCTTCTCCAGTATTTCTTAGGAAAAAACGGTGTGGATCTGTCCGGGGTAAAGACCGATGGGAAGGTTGCAATCACGACTGCCCTTGAGTTTCGGGAACATTGTTCTAACATCATGATTGGAGATCCTGGGTCGGCTGCTACCTTTTCCTTTGAGCGGTTAAATGATCATGATCACGAGCTTATCGCATCTGCAAATCTTGTGGGAGTTACAGATTGGAATCTGAATCGATTCGGCACTGATCTTGCTTGGAAGGTCTTTGAGAGGGCAAGAAAATATAACGTAAGGACGTTCTTTGACTCTAGTGACCCATCCCCCAGAACTCATGATATTCCTGAGATGATTCAGAAGGTTCTAATGAATCCTAATTTGGATATTTTTGGACTGAATGAAAATGAACTACGGTATTACAGCAATAACACTTGTAAAACACAAGCAGAAATGATTTCTGCAATAAAATCATTGAAAAAGAAAATACCAGCACGCATTGATTTCCATACAGCCCTGTTTTCTAGTTCGGTCCAACGAACAGTTACGGTCATACCATCAATCTCCCTTAGGACAGTGTACCGGTCCACCGGTGCAGGTGATGCGTGGAACGCAGCGAATATCTTTGCAGATCTTCTTGGATTTGCAGATGACGAACGATTGTTGTTTGCAAACATATTTGCTGGAGTATACATTTCATCACCGGATATCCTTCATCCAACGATTGACACGGTCATTAATTTTATGAAAAATAACTTATAAATAAAAAATTATTCTGATATTTTCTATAAGAATCGGAGAAAATTATAGGAAGGTTTTTATACAAAATATATTAATTCTATAAAAAAATTTATATACTATCTCTCCTTATCAACTTCAGAATGGGGGAGGCAAAAATTTTTTTAATCTCTCCTCACCACCTTCAAACTTCCCCATTCTCTCCTTATTCTCTAGGAGAACAAAAGTTTCTCTACTTTTTTAGCGACAATCTTCCGATATTTTTCATCAGTGATTATCATCAATGACCAATCAGGAGCGATGCGTGAACGAATCGCTTTCGCAATTGGAGTAAAATCATCCAAACTCTTTATTTTATTACGATCGATAACCTGAATATCCGTGTTATTAATCCGTGGCTCAGCTCGTAACAACTCCGGTTGTGGGAGATCAATAATAATATGACCTTTTGGGATACCAAATACGTCCTCCAACTCGTGTTCTTTTTGTCGTCGGTTTGATACATCCCCAAGTAGCTTAACGACCTTCATTTCTTCTTTATGTAAATCTAGCAATGAAACCGCATAAGCCTGCTTGAAGAGATCACGATATTTCAGACGCGTGATAATCTCCTGTTGAAATCGACCCATTGTTTTCAGAGAAACCATGATCTCAGCGTCGGTCATCCGAAAAAACTCAAACGGCTCTGCATCAGGTATTTCTTCGAGCGCCTTTGACAACATAAGTTCCGGGATCCGCACGGTTTTATGGAAATACACCGATGAATACATTAACGCACGTGCCATAAGGATGTTCTCAACGACGCTGACCCCTTTGCGCATCATCGTTAAATTTCCTTTATAGATCATCATGGTTCTTAAGAGACGTTGGAGGTCGATCATTCCATACGCGACACCTGTATAATAGGCATCACGCATGAGGTAATCTAATTGATCGACATCAATGGTGCTGTTCAATAGCTGACTTAGGTATGATTTTTTCGATAGTTTTCCCCTGATGATATCTACGATTTCCTTTTTATTCACATGATGTTTGTCAAGGATCTCATGAACGGATGGTGCGGAAATGAACTGTTTTTCTTTTTCATCAAGAACATCGTACTCTCCGAGAATCAGTTTCTCTGTAAGATCAACGTGGTCAACACCAAAACGTTGTATCAGAATCGATTCTAAGGTATGCGAGAACGGGCCATGACCAATATCATGCAATTGTGCAGCACAGGTCAATAATTTTTTTTCCCGTTCTTTCAAAGCAAGGATATCAGCAATCTGAGACGCAATCATAGAACACCCCAGAGAATGCTCAAACCGGGTATGATGCGCACCAGGAAAAACAAGGTGGGCAAATCCGAGTTGCTTAATGTTATGGAGGCGTTGCACCTCAGGGGTTTCAAGGAGATCAACCAGACATCCAGTAATTTTAATATCACCATGTATCGGATCCCTGACGATTTTATGATTTTCAACCATGTGCTTTCTAGTGCTGAAAAAGAAAAAGAGTTGAAATAGTTTTGTTACTCAGAAACACCGCGCAGGGTAAACTTTAAAACAAACCCAATCATTTGGAATCTTACTAATTAAAGGGAAATAAACATTTGTTCATGAGGTATTCTCATTACAAAACCTATCTTATTCTCCTTAGAACAATGCATCAAATGCCAGGAAACAAAAGAGTTACTCATAGGGAGAGATGATGTTGATATCGTTACCTTTCCCCATGATCTGAATCAATGGCGTGAGGAGGATTTTACACTAGCGAAATCCTATAACGTGTTTGAGGATCTTCAGAAAACCGCACCTGTTCTCTGGCTTGATGGAGAAAAAAAAATAGGATATCTGAGAATACGAAAGTGGCTCCAAGACGTACAAAAATAAAACGCTTTTTCTCCCTTTTTCATCCAAATATTAATTAGGGGATACTGCTATTCGAAAACAAATGGATGATCTTGAGATAATCAAAAAGAAAAAACTTGAGCAACTAAAGAAACAATATATGAACGGAGGTAAAAACATGGAAAAAAAATGGCCAGATACCCCAATCCATCTTCTTGATGCTGATATAGATGAAACATTAAAGAAATATCCGACAATCGTAATTGATTGTTGGGCACCCTGGTGCGGTCCCTGCCGGATGATTGGGCCGATTATCGAAGAGCTTGCAAAGGAGATTCAAGGAAAAATCGTCTTCGGGAAGCTTAATGTTGATGAAAATCCGCAAACGTCGATGAAGTACCGCATCATGAGCATCCCGACCTTGTTGGTCTTTAAGAATGGTTCGCTCGTTGACCAGTTTGTTGGTGCTATGCCTAAAGAAATGCTGTTACAGAAATTAAAGAAATACCACTAACATTCTTTGATACGAATGAACAAAGTATCTCCTTTTTTTGTTGTTTTTCTCCTCATCCTTCTAACCTTCTTTTCTGGTTGTACAGAAGATAAGACAACCAGCCCTGGTGATGATTTCAGCTTTACCACCTTAGATGGGGAAACGAAATATCTTACTGATTACCGGGGAAAAGTCGTGATCTTGGATATGTGGGCAACGTGGTGTTCTCCCTGTCAGATTCAAATGCTGGAATTAAGGAAAATATATGAGAACTATAGTAAGAACGACGTAGAAATCCTCTCAATAGATATTGACCAGCGAGAAACCGCTCAACAAATACATAGTTTTTTGCAGAGCTTTCAAGACTACGGGTATGACTTGACTTGGGTTTTTGGAATAGATGGGGGCTCTATCTGGGAAACCTATCAGGTTGGAGATGGTGGCATCCCTGCTATCTGTATTTTTGATAGAGAGGGGATTCTTGTGTTCTCTCATGAGGGTTTAGCTGTCTATGATGAGATTCCCCCTGGCTATCCTGTGGATCTTACGAAACTTGCTCCGGTTCTTAATAACATCATTTAAAAAGAGATCGTAAAATAATAGATTGCATGGGAATGTATCATCCGGAAAAAAGGAAATATTTATTACTCCCACGTGAGTTATGAACATAACGAAAGTAATTCATCAAGGATTGATGAAGTGCTTTAAAATTAAAATATTGAAGGGAGATTTGATTCATATGAAGAACGGACGAAAATTGATGTTGTGTATCTTTGTAGTCAGTATGTTAGGAGCTACTGTTGGACAAGCAATCGCTTTGGAACCCAAAGTTGAGACCGTGAGTCTTAATCCATCAAATCCAACGGTGCAATCGACAGTGACTGTGACTGCAACGATTTCCGGGGATGATATTGAAGCAGTTCATTTCACCTACAAAGAATGTGACCCGGAGATTTGTAAGTTTACGAAGAACATCTCACTGATAGAAACATCTGGGGGGATCTACGAGGCAACCTTCACTCTTACTTATGATAAGGCGACCTATATAACCTACTATTTTAACATTCAGAGTGCAGGGGGTTGGACAAAAACAGATGATGTTGACGTCACTCTTCTGCCCAAGCAAAATGGCGATTCTAATGGCAACGGAGATAATAAGACACCTGGTTTTGAGCTTGTGGTTGTTCTGGCTGCTGTTGGCATCCTTATGATATTGTTTGGTAAAAAGAGATACATATGAAGTTGCAAATAAAACGGCTAATCTCCCAAGTCATGCTTTTTTTTTCTGCGAATCTCGGGTATCAAGGGCTGCCTGGTCTTAAGACCGGGTTTTGCTATCCCTTTTTTTACTGTCAGGCGTGCCCCACAGCGACCTCTGCGTGTCCGTTACGGGCTCTTGAGCAGAGTGTCAATAAAGAGAGCTTCACCTGGAGGCTCTTTTTCTATCCCTTGCTGATTATTGGATTTCTTGGTATTTTGACGGGTCGGGCGGTATGTGCCTGGGCATGTCCCATCGGGTTGCTTCAGAGAGGGACAGGGCGTGTGGCAAGAAAAGTTAAAAAATCACCCTTCGCACGTAAACTCGGTCAGCATAAAGCTGAGAAATATTTCCGTTATACGAAATATATCCTTCTTATTAGTTTAGTTTTTGTGACCTCGTATCTCATTGGTTTTATCTTCACCGATATCTGTCCAGTCGGATTTCTCACAGGTACGATTCCTACACTTATTCTGAATCCGGGAAAATATATCCCGAATTATTTCTTTGCTGCAGCTCTTGTTATCTTCATCTTGTTTGTTTTACTAATCTTTCTTGTTGAACGTGGATGGTGTCGGTATTTCTGCCCTGTTGGTGCGCTTCTTGGCCCTTTCAATAAAATCAGTTTTTTACACATTTCAGTGAATACAAAAGGTTGTAAACATTGTAACGTCTGCTCTTACCAATGCCCGATGGGTATAGATGTACCAAATATGCATCGGGATCCTGAGTGCATCCTGTGTGGGAAATGCGTGACAGCCTGTCCGGAAAAGATAATCACCTTTGAGAGGAGATAACCATGAAGAAGATGTTTGCTGTTCAGGTCGCTGCTATTCTCATTGTCTCTGGCGCACTTGCAGGGATGTTTGCGTTCACGCCTGCCTATTTTGAGGTGCGTAATGGTATCGTGCTTGTCCTCTGTTTAAGTTGTTTGAAGCTTGAACCTAAAGCAATATCTGAGTTTACGTTTGAGACCGTCGATGGTGATCCTCATCCTGAGTTTATCTTGGAGAATCTCAGCAAGGGACCGGTTGTTCTCTTTTACAGTGGTGATGCGTGCGCAGCATGTGATGTGATGTATCCGGTTATAAAGGAGTTACTTTCTGTTGAGTTCAGCAAACAAGACATGTTCTTTGACCGCGTGATGTTCGAAGGCACTCAAATATCGTATATATATATTAATATACATCATACCATCGATGAATTAAGGAACTCTCAGAAAATCTATGATAAAGATGCAATCGGGGGAATACCAATGTTTACTATCGTTACACTTGGGTACGAAAAAGGAATAGTCCGACCGAAGTACACCTCCTTGTACGGCACCTTAGTCTCACTTGGGTATAACACAGACACAGAACGGGTGGCATTTCTTCAGGAGATCTTAAGAGATAGCATCAATATGTATAATGATAACAAGGCAGGCTACTCTCATCACGAATAAAAAATAAAAAAAAAGGGAAAAGGGAAAAAAAATTTAAATCTCACCAGTTAATATTTTCTGTCTGAGAATCTCGAACTGTGCTCGTGTTAATGTGCACACGTTTGTTTTTTCGCCAATGATTACCTTATCGCTCTGAACATCCACAACAGGACATTTCGGAGGGACGCAAACTTCTCCAACGCATAGTGTTATTTTCATAGTATACCTCCAATTTTACAATTGTTAATTATTTATCAGCTTCTATTTTATATATCTTTTGGTCAATATTTTAGGCATACCCAGTAATGTTTAGTTTAGTTCTATCAACTTTTGAGATAATTCGAGGTTTTTGCCTATCAATGGTATCAACTTCTTTTATTTCTATTTCAACCTCACTGCCTAATTTTTCTTTAAAATTTCTTATTAAAAAAGAAAATAATTCCTCAGTAGATGGACCGACATTTCTGAGCTTTTCATCAATTACTACCTTAATTTCTATTTTTGTTAAACTGTGCTGGATGACTCTCACATCTTTTAACTTATTTGTTTTCAACTCATATAAGATTTTACCAAAAATCTCCCCAAAAGAAGAAGGCAATAATATTTTACCATCTATCGAATAGAGAGAGATATCCTCCCGACCATAAATTTTATCAATTAAAATACCTGATAAACCACAATTACATTTTTCATAGAGTGGTGCAACGATATCATTCATCGCGGTATATCTGATAATAGGAGTACCATTACCAAACAGTTTTGTTAAAACCACCTTACCAGCTTCCCTCGATTTAACAGGTTCTCCGTCTTTTAAAAATTCAAGATATACATAATCAGACATTACATGATATTTTCCATATCTACACTGAAATGCAATTGGACCGGATTCTGTCGAGCCATATGATTCAAAAACTTGAGCATTGAATGTTTTTTCAATTAATCCCTTAAGAGCGGTATGAAGTGAACTACCTGTCGAGGCAATGATTCTTGGAGAAACATCCTTACCAAATCCCTTTTCTTTTAGGAGGGCTAAATGCCCAAGCATACCGGTGTAACCACCTAAAAAATCAGGTTTGAATTTATTGAGCCCTTCCAGTACTTTTTCAGGCGGATCATTCGTGTTTAGCCATTGGATATTTTTTAAAAAAAGGTTCGTACCAAATTGAGATTGTATCCCTCTAAAAATATAACCTGTTTCAGCAGTATGCGGGGCAAAATCACCAATAATCGTAATTTTATCTTTCCTCCAATTGATGTTATGTTCTCTTAGAAATCTGATATAACCGAAAAGACCGTTCATAATCTCAATCATATCGACATAAATAGAAAGTGATTTTCCCGTAGTTCCGGAGGTCGTTACTTCGATTAATTTACTTTTTTTTATTTTTGATGAAACTAATCCATCCGGATAGTAATTTTTAAAATCATATTTAGAGACGGTGGGAATCTTTTTAATATCTTCAATCCTCTTGATATCATCTGGATGAATCCCGGCATTTTTATACATCTGATGATAGAGAGGGACAGTATAAGCAAATTGGACCATCTTTCTAAAATTTTTATTTTGATATTGACGTAATTCTTCATCGTTAAACCTTCTTTGTCTATTGATATTAAATAAATAATTTTTCAGAACCTTTGATAAGAAAATCGGATTATAGAATGAATTCATAGTCCCTCAATTTTTAAAGACAATTACGATTACTTATATATACGTTCCTTATATTCCAAGAGAACAATGAAAATATTGGTGATAGAAAATTTTTGGCTTGGTGGTAAAAAACTAAGGTTTTATGAAAAACTGTTATTAAATACGTTTTCAATCCTTCCCTCATTATATGCGCGCCAATTAGCTGCTATCACACCAAAAAAACATTCTGTAAAAATCGTAAATGAACGATATTCCAGCATCGATTTTAATGAAGATTACGATATTGTTCTAATAAATTTTAATTTTTCTAGTGTTACTCGAGCCTTTGACATAGCTGATATTTTTAAACAGAAAAACATCCCGGTCGTATTAAGCGGTTGGTATCCCTCCATTTTTCCTAACGATGCCAAAAACCATTCAGATAGCATATTAATCGGAAAAAATGAAACCTGCTGGCTTGAACTTCTTAATGATTTTGAAAATGATAAACTCAGACCATTTTATGGACCAAAAAAATTCGACAAATCGGTTAACATTCCACCAACAAATGTTAAGATACCTGGTTTTTTAATGACAGGTGCCATCGAAGCAACAAGAGGATGTCCGTATATGTGCGAATTCTGTCCGGAGACAAATATTCCAGGCGGCTCACAATATTTTACCAGGCCAATTGATGATGTAGTTGATGAGATAAAATCAATACCACAAAAAACCATAATGTTCTATGACAACTCACTTACCGTAAACCCAACCTATACCAAATCCCTTTTTAAAAAAATGAAGGGCCTACGTAAAAAATTCTTCTGCAATGGAAACGTCGACGTCTTAGCTCATGATACAGACCTTGTTCGACTCTCTAAAGAAGCTGGTTGTATCGCTTGGCTCGTTGGGTTTGAATCCATCGATCAAAACACCATAGATTCCGTAGGCAAATCAACAAATAAGGTTGTTGAGTATGAACAAGCGATCCGAAATATTCATGATAATCATATGGTAGTTATTGGAGAATTTATCTTTGGATTTGACACCGATACAAAAGAGGTGTTCGAAAAAACTCTTACGATGATAAAAACCCTTGAAATAGATATCGCTGATTTCTCAATTCTCACTCCGTTCCCAAATACACCTCTTTTTAAAAAACTTGACAGCGTCGGTAGGATTCTAACAAAGGACTGGAGCATCTATGACCTCGGTCATGTTGTATTTATGCCAAATCATATGACGCCTGAGGAACTCCAAATTGGTATCCGATGGATGTACGATGCGTTCTATCAGTTACCATGTATTATTAAAAGATTGGTGCGAAGCCTTCGATGGGGTGTGTATCCTTTTTTTGTTATTTTCACACGAAACCTTGTTTCGATGATCGGTAGAAAACGGCTTTTAAAATAAAAAAGAATGATTTACATTCGTGCTTTGAATACTAAACTTGCTGATGTTGTCTTCCCAGTATCATCATACACAGTAACCGTAAGTGTATGCGTTCGTAAAAAAAATGATCTAAAGATTGAATCTTTAATAAATGAATATTCGTAAGGAGGTTCCGTATCGTTAGCCATGATTTTTCCATCAATTGAAAATTCAATTTTTACTACTGCAGAATCGTCAGTCGCGTTCACTGTAACTATTTTATTTCTCCCGAAAAGATACGTTTTATTATACAGTATTGTTTTAAGAATTGAAACATTCTCTAATGACTTAATGACGTGTTTTCTATGTATAATTTTATCGATTATCGATAGTGGTTTCCCATTCCAATAGGCATTCCCTTTTTTAGGGGAGGTAATCTCGAGTTGGGGCGGGAGATTCCCCTTCGGAACGATTTTTGTCGCGTTGGTCGCATCAGCGTAGTACGCATCAAACAGGTTCGCTGATGTATCAGAGGGATTTGCATACCCCTGATGCTTCTCTGAATTAAACACAACTCCGATAATCATCAGATTTTCATAATCATATGCTGAGATATCTTTTGTAACCGATAAAGTGATGCCCTTTTTCCCATCCACAGAAATATCCTTATTCGTTAGATATTCAAGAAAACCAAAGTGATATGGTTTGCTGTCATAACCTGAAACATGGGAGATAATTTCCGTAAGGTAAAGCTTTAGTTTCCCATTGTAGCTAGTGTTCCCTTTATTTTCTATAAGCGTATTTACGGTCACTTCCTTCGTACTATTTTGATATTGGGTAGTCACCGTGACTTTGATTTTTGGCATCGTTCTTGCTTTAGCTGCATTAATAGCATCGATAAAGGTCGATTCAGGTTTGTTTGCTCCCACGATTACACTATAACCCCCATCGATAAACACCGTTGGAAACCCATACACATGATAATCCTTCGTGTTACGTTCTGCTGCAATCGGGTTTGTATCATTAATTAAAGCGACATAATAAAAGTTGTATTTATCAGTCTCATAGAGGGAATAGAGGGTGTTTGCAACATTTGGACAGTTCGTACACCAGGTAGCTGTTGCTTCCTCGATAAACACTGTATGAATGACGCTTTCATTTTCATGGTTACCTCCACCAGGGTTCACCGTAATGATATAATATTCCGAGCCATCAGTGGAAGGATCGCCAACGGGTCCATTGCCCGCAGCGTCATTTATCGTGACATAGTAATAATAATTACTTGTGGTACCTGAAGGAATACTGATGTTCGCACTCCCACTTAGAATTGATTCAGAGTTCCAGCTTGCGAAGCCCGCTCTTTGATAATATAGGGTTGCTTCGATGACATTCACATTATCACTAAAAAGGGCTGTAATGGTAACAGCCTCACCCGCCGTTGCCGTGATGTTTCCCGTGATATCATCGATCTGTGGGGGCTCCGTATCATTTCCCCCGTTGTTGTTATCGTTAGTGTAGAGGATAACATATGCTGATGCACCAAGGAGAATTCCCATGATTATGATGATTATTACAAGTTTTCCGATAAACCTCATATTTAATAATTAATATACACATGCTTTATATATTAAATTTACTGAGACAGATATAGGGGGAAAATACTGAAAAAATACAGTGAGAATCTTTAATTAGTACGTGGGATTGCAACAAGTTTTATTTAGTCACCTTTTTAGAAGATAAGGCGCATTCGAAGATAGACAAGCACCACTCCAATAAGGAGAATAATCGCGATAAATGTGATAATGAACTAAGGAATCTCCCGCTACAACAAATTACCTTTTGTGACAACTAATATAACATGTATAATGGCTCTTACCGTTACCGTTATTCATGTCTATAAACCTCGTTTAATATAATTCATCATCTTTGCTAGCTCATATATTCGTTCTTCAATTATAACCAAAAGAAAATTAAGGTTTTATTCGTTCAATTGATACGAATTGATCTTCTTGACAATAATTTTTTCAGTAATCATCTTATCAAGAATTGGTTTGAGTTGCTTCTGTTGTATTCCAAATTTTTTTTCCAACTCTGATAACGACATTGTATCCTTAAGTAAACAGCGTAAAATCTTTGCTCGAATCTGTCGATTTGAACCCTCAAAACGTGATTGTTGTGTTTTTGGTTTTATGCCGGTTTTGTGAGCGGTCAAATGGAGTGCACCGTAATCCATAAGCGCGTTATGCCAGTCCTTACTTTTACCGCTTGGAAGACATTTTCCTGCAATCTCCCAGAGTTCTTTATCAGGAATTTCCTCGGAAAGATTGAATTCCTTTATGAAGATCCGTCGTATGTTTGTATCAACGGTGACAAGATCAGCGTTTGTTGAGAAAATCTGCACTGCTTGTGAGGTGTATCTCCCAACACCAGGAATTTCGTGGTACTTGTTCATTGCTTTTAATACATCACCGCCGAATTCAGTGACTATTTTTCGCGCGGCTTTGTGCAAATTAATCGCTCTGGTGTTATACCCCAGCCCCATCCACATATGTAGAACATCAGCCAGTGACGCAGAGGCAAGATTCTTTATAGTCGGCCATTTGGCAATCCATTTCTCATAACACAAGATAACACGATTGACCTGGGTCTGCTGTAACATCAGTTCAGAGAGTAGAATCTTATATGAATCAGTTGTGTTCCTCCAGGGTAAATCCCGTCTGTTTTTCTCATAAAAAGAAAACACTTTTTTTTGAAATCGTTGGATTTTCTCTTGGGAGATACTTTTTGTAGTAATCTGCGGAGAAACCGGTCGAGTACACATACTTTCTTTGAGGAGTACCTAAGTTCTTAATATGATTTTTGTATGATTCAAATTTTTGGGAAGGTTTTTGAAGGTTTGTTGTATAAAGATACCTCTCCTATGAAGCGATATAACCTCAGCCATCTACAGAAACTTGAAGCAGAATCAATCTTTGTCATCCGCGAGGTCGCAGCACAATTCGAACGCCCCGTGTTGCTTTTTTCAGGGGGAAAAGATTCTATTGTTCTTGGGCATCTCTCCCGAAAAGCATTCGCTCCGGCGAAAATCCCTTATCCATTACTGCATATTGATACTGGGCATAACTTCCCTGAAGTAATTCTTTTTAGAGATATATTTGTAAAATACCTTGATGCCCGCTTACTCGTTGGTTCGGTGCAACGGTCTATTGACAGCGGACGGGTGAAAGAAGAAACTGGAAAATATGCAAGCAGAAACTATCTTCAGTCAACTACATTACTTGACACCATCCATGAATATAAATTCGATGCAGCTATCGGAGGAGGACGAAGGGACGAAGAAAAATCCCGCGCGAAAGAACGGTTTTTTTCTCATCGAAATGATTTTGGACAATGGGATCCGAAGAACCAGCGCCCCGAGTTGTGGGATCTTTTCAACGGAAGAAAGCACCATGGAGAACATTTCCGGATCTTTCCATTAAGTAATTGGACTGAATTGGATATCTGGCAGTATATCCTTAAAGAACAAATCCAGATTCCTACGATTTATTTCGCTCATACACGAAACTGTATTCTTCGGGATGGTGTTATCTATGCTTATTCTGACTATCTCCATCTTGATGAATCGGAAAAGAAAACAGTACAGTCCATGATTGTTCGTTTCCGCACTGTTGGAGATATGACCTGTACTGGTGCGATACAATCAAGCGCACATACCTTAAAGGAGATCGTCCAAGAGGTCGCAACCTATCGTATCTCTGAACGAGGGAACCGAGCAGATGACCGTCGATCTGAAAATGCTTTAGAGGATCGGAAAAAAGAGGGGTATTTCTAATATGAATGAAAAAAGTTATTTCGACATGGATCTGCTCCGTTTCACCACTGCAGGAAGTGTAGATGACGGAAAAAGCACCCTGATTGGCCGGCTTCTTTATGATAGTAAAACTCTCTTTCAAGACCAGCTGGAAAACCTCGAACAGCTAAGTCAGCAACGCGGTGAAGAGCTTAATCTCGCATTACTCACCGATGGCTTGCGAGCAGAACGAGAACAAGGGATTACCATTGATGTCGCATATCGATATTTTGCAACTCCTGTCAGAAAATTCATCATCGCTGACACACCAGGGCACATCCAGTACACACGGAACATGGTGACGGGGGCATCAACAGCGAATCTTGCGTTGATTCTTGTGGACGCACGGAATGGGGTCACTGAACAGACCCATCGTCATATTTTCATCGCCTCGCTTCTCCAAATCCCTCATTTTGTTATCTGTATAAACAAGATGGATCTCGTCAACTATAAGCAAGAGATCTATGAAAGCATCAAGAAGGAAATAGAGGATTTCATCTCAAAGCTTACGGTGCATGATATCACATTTATTCCTATCAGCGCGTTACATGGTGATAATGTGGTGAATGCATCAACAAATATGGATTGGTACCATGGTCCTACCCTGCTGTACCATCTTGAGGACGTCCATATCGGCAGTGACGAGAATCTTGTTGACTGTCGGTTCCCTGTCCAGTATGTGATCAGACCTCGATCCGATACGTATCATGATTATCGAGGATATGCTGGAAAAATCGCAAGCGGGATCTATAAACCAGGGGATAGCATTACGGTTCTTCCCTCTGGTTTTGCGACAACCATAAAGTCGATTGAAGATCCGCAGGGAGAAATCGCTGAGGCATTTCCTCCGATGTCCGTGGTCATGCAGCTTACCGATGATCTTGATATCAGCCGAGGGGATATGCTTGTCCGCCCACATAATACTCCCTTTATCAGCAATAATCTCGATAGTATGATCTGCTGGATGAACGTAAAACCATTAACACTAGGAACTCGATATATTGTACGCCATACAACAAGAGAAACAAAAGGAATTGTCAAACAAATCCAGTACAAAATTGATATCAACACGCTGCATCGCATACCTGAGGTTCAGCAACTTGAACTCAATGAGATCGGACGGATCACGATGCGAACCGCTCAACCATTATTCTACGATAGTTACCAGCATAATCGAGCGACCGGCAGCATCATCCTTATTGATGAAATAACCAATGAGACCGTCGGTGCAGGGATGATACGAGAACCCTCCACGAAGGTTTTTGAAAAGAAAAAAAAGGAATAAAAGATATGAAAAAACATCAGGGTTTCACTATCTGGTTTACTGGACTTCCCTGCTGCGGAAAAACAACAATCGCAAACCAGGTTGCTCTCGTTTTAAAAGAGAAGAAGTATATGGTTGAAAGACTCGATGGCGATATCCTTCGCCAGGGTTTTACTAATGATCTCGGTTTTACAAAAAAAGATAGGAATGAAAATATCAAACGCGTCACTTTTATTGCTAAAATGCTTACGCGCAACGACGTGGTAGTACTGGCAAGCTTTGTTTCACCGTATAAAAAACAAAGAAGGAAAGCACGAAAGGAAATAAAAAAAATTGTTGAAGTGTACGTACGATGTCCTGTGAAAATCTGCATGAAACGAGACGTGAAAGGCATGTATCAAAAAGCCCTTGAAGGGAAAATCAAGCATTTCACAGGTGTAGATGACCCCTATGAAGAGCCAGAGCATCCAGAACTTATCGTTAATACTGATATTGAGTCTGTTGAAGAAAGCGTTAATAAAGTTTTACAAAAAATAGAGGAACTTGGGTATATAAATAAATAAGAGAATCTGTGCGAAAAAAATAGAAGGATTGGGAAGGGATGCAGAGGTTCTTAAGAGTTCCTCGATGATTTTTCTGTTGTTTTCTATGCTCAGAGTAGTATCTTGTAAACAGTTCTTTTATGTTCATATTGGTTTAAAACAATCTCCAGACCGTGATATCATCAGTTGCACTATTCCCGGCGTTATCAAACGCTTCTACTTTTATGGTATATCGCCCAAAGGCTCGCTCAGCCCATGACCAGAGATATGGTGGTGCTGTGGAGGTATTCATGAGGATACCATTAAGAGAAAACGTAACAGAGGCGACTCCTGAATCATTATCAGATGTATTTACGGTAAGATCAATAGCACCAATAATCAGGGTAGCCGGAAACGGCAGAACTCTCTTATTTTTTATATACAGGGATTTGGTATCGGGTTTTGTTATTGTAATATCAGGTGGTGTAGTATCTATGGTAGATATTGTAACGGCAGCGGTATCATTTGCTTCTGTGCCTATTATATCAACAACAGTAAAGGTAACCTCATACTCCCCTTCTTCAGTATAGACATGGGAGGGGGATTGTTCAGTTGATGTGGTATTATCACCAAAACCCCAGAGATAAGTATAGGGAGGTGCTCCGCCAGTGACTGTTCCAGTAAAGAGGATGGTTTCACCGACAAGGCCGTTATAGGGGCCCCCTGCATCAACCTCCAACGGAGGGATTCCCGTTCCCTCTAACTTTATCAGCCAGACATCATGGAC
>DATLAF010000184.1:0-2505 GCA_035527635.1 Thermoplasmatota archaeon
ACGTAAGGAAATATACGTCTCTGCAGAGTAGAATAAACCGATACCTGAGAGTATTATTTTCTACCTAACCGGGAAATTGGCTGCGGGACAGCCAATTCAAATACTTGTCACATCAAAAAGTTCGATTTCTCAGACAAGCTCACAGACCGATAATATTGATTATATTCAATGTTTCCTTGAACAGGTACTAACAGATTAGTCACTCGTGGTTTATAGAAAAATGAATGTTGTTTGAGATATATCCATAGAACCCTTCCAGCTCTATCAACCTGTTCATGAGGATTTAGACCTCTATGATGATTTACTTGGTCTGAACCCCAATTCTTGACTTCCAGCACATAAATCCCAGTTGGACCGACCACGACAAAATCCATCTGCGCTGACCTAAGGTTCCATTGACCATTATAGGATACATATTTCTTTAATTGAATATTGACATCACAGAGGACATGGTACCTATCATCAAGTTTCCTGAGTTCCTGAAGAACATTTATTTCCCCAACAGCACCCCAATATTCAGGAGATTTCGTTAATCCATCCAACCTATCAACATAAGAAATCAATCCGTTTTTTTCCTTAGAGAAAACTCCTTCAGGGTCAACTTCAAGAGTTTTGATAACACCCATTTGTCGTTGGATGTTTTCATTAGCATTCCTAATTTCTCTTGGTTTGGAAAAATTCCTCTTAATCACCAAATCAATGTATATCCAGAACTTCCATTTGTTGTTCTCAAAGGATTTTTGAATATTACTTATTTTTTCATCCCATTTTTTCTCAACATCGATTCTGATGATTTTTAAATTTTCCAACTTGGATTTTTCATTTTGGATTCTGTCTGGTAATACTTTATAAAATTGCTTTTTCTCCGTACTCAGTTGTTTTTGACTTTTCTCAAATTGGATTTTGATATCTGACAAACAATTGATTCCCTGAGGGCATCCACGAAGCAACTGTAACTCTGCACCAGGTCGACCATAAACAATAGCCATAATTCAATTCGATACTATGAAATAAGTTTTTATTTATATAAATTCATGTTACTCTTGGTTATTAAGGATATGTTTTTAAAGAAGGAATTGCTATGAAACGATAAGGGGGAGGTAAAAAAATGGTTTTAGGTGTAGGGCGAAGAGTACGAAGAAAAGAACGAAGAGGAGAAACGAGGAGAGCGAAAAGAACAAAGAGATGAAAGAACGAAGATACAGTTTCAATTCGCTGGGAAAATTGCGCAACGAGCCATCGACAGGTTTGTAGAAACTCTCTCTATTTGATTTAGTTCATCCTCGAGGATTTTTCCCCCGCCCACCCTACCATCGCAACCTTTATATTGAAGTGTCTACATGCTATTTTTACTTTTAATAGAATTAAAGGGAGGCAAACATTATGATGGCTGGAGGACAGCAACCAATTATCATCCTTAGAGAAGGAACGAAGCGAGAAAAAGGAAAAGGCGCACAACTCAACAACATCATGGCAGCACGAGCAATCTCAGACGCAGTGAAATCAACACTCGGCCCAAAAGGAATGGACAAGATGCTGGTCGACTCCATGGGTGATGTCGTCATCACCAATGATGGAGCAACCATTCTAAAAGAAATCGATGTTGAGCACCCTGCGGCAAAGATGATCGTCGAAGTCGCCAAATCACAAGATGATGAATGCGGCGATGGAACAACATCGGCCGTGATTCTCACCGGTGAGTTGTTAAAATACGCCGGAGAACTCATCGAACAGAACATCCACCCAACCGTTATCTGCGCAGGATACAAGCTCGCAGCAACCAAAGCAATTGCTGAACTGAACAAAATGGCAATCCCTATTAAACCAGGTGACAAAAAAACCTTAAAAAACATCGCGATGACCTCGATGGCTAGTAAAGGTGCCAGCGCATCAAAAGAGCTCCTCGCTGACGTCGTCGTTGACGCAGTTACCAGTGTAGCAGAATACATTGGCGACAAAACCATTGTGGATATGGACAACATCCAGATCCAAAAGAAACATGGCGGCAGCATTCAAGACACACGGATCATTAAAGGAATCATCCTGGACAAAGAACGCGTCCATGAGGGAATGCCACGACAACTGAAAAACCCAAAAATAGCACTCGTGAACGTAGCCTTAGAAATCAAAAAAACAGAGGTTGATGCACGCATTCAAATCCAAGACCCAACCCAACTCCAAGCATTCCTTGATGAAGAGGAATCCATGTTACGGAAAATGGTCGAGAAAGTCAAAAAAAGCGGAGCAAACGTCTTGGTTTGCCAGAAAGGCATCGATGACCTTGCACAGCACTTCCTCTCAAAAGAAGGTATCTATGCAGTCAGACGCGCAAAGAAAAGCGACATGGACAAACTCGCAAAAGCAACGGGTGCAATCGTTGTAGCAAACCTTGATGAACTCTCAACAAAAGACCTTGGATTCGCAGGAAATGTCGAAGAGCAGAAGATCGGCGATGACAAGATGACGTTTGTCACAGATTGCAAGAATCCAAAAGCGGTTTCCATT